>NZ_JBDPMC010000020.1:0-98942 GCF_039871625.1 Micromonospora sp. B11E3
CCGCAGACGTTCGGCGACTGGGCCGACGAGCACGGGGCGGCGGTACTTCGGGCACCACACCACGTGGTATCCGAGGCTGTACGCCGCCCCACGGTTCGTCTGATATTCGGCCACGAATTTAGTATACGCACGGCACGTAACTAACAGAGCAGCATCAGGGCAGCGATTCACCTGCCGCCTGAAGACGGCAGCCCTCTCGCCTCAAATCGGTAGAGCCAGGGTGACCTGCCGACAACACCCGGGAGTTGCTCGCCGTCACGCTGTGGCCGGGCAACGCCGGGGCCGATACGGCCGCCGATCTCCTCGACGTGCTCACCCAGGCGGTCGCGCAGGTCCTCCCGGAACACCGCCGGCGCCTGCTCATCCGTGGCGACTCCGCAGGGGCCACCCACGCCGTGCTCGACTGGCTGATCGGACGTCACACCGTCCGCCGCACCCTGGAGTGCTCCCTGGGCTGGTCGATCGGCGAAACCGAACGCGCCACCATCGTCGGCCGGCCGCCGAGGCGTGGGCACCCGGCGATCGTCACCAACACCACCAGCGGCGCCTTGCAGTGGCTGGAGGCCCGCCACCGGGCCCACGCCCGCGTCGAGGACCGGATCCGCTGCGCCAAGGACACCGGCCTGCGCCGGCCACCCTCGCGCGAGCTCGCCATCGACCGGGCCTGGTGCACCGCTGCCGCGATCGCCGCCGACCTGATCGCGTGGCTGCAACTCATCGGCCTCGACGGCGACCTGGCCAAAGCTGAACCGAAGCGGCTGCGCTACCCGGATCCCGCACACCGCCGCCCGCCTCGTGCACGGCCAACGCCGCCGCTGGCTACGCATCCCCTCCAGCTGACCCGGGCCGAACAGATCCCCCACCGCGCGTTCCACCGGATCACGGCCATCCCCGCCCCCGGGCTGACCAGCCCAGCCGCTGCCCCAACAACCCGGAGGACCCCAGGAGACCACGCCCGCCGCCGCGACAGACGGCCCTGCCACCATGCCCGGAGCCCCCCGACATCGACCATCAGCGCTCAGGTCCGCCGGGCGGAACGAGCCGACGTCAGGCGCGAATCATCGAGGCTAGTAGTATGCATAGAGCTATTCAGCTCGGCCCGGCGGGTCGACTGTCGCCTGAGTCTCGCGTTCCAGGAGGAAGGGGTGAAAGATGAGCATGACTCTTTGTGCCTTGGTTCCTTCAACGTCGCGCTCAGTCCAGAACTTCGCGCACCCGAACATCACCCGTGTCGCTTGCTCCGGGAGACCGGCCCTACTGCCGAGGCGTCACACCCGCCCGCTCGTGTTTGATCCGCGCTAGGAGATGCTTGACATGACCGCCACTGCGGCCACGGCGCCGGCCGACGTCTATGAGCGCTTGACCAACGCCCGGCTATCGCCTGCGCAACGACGAATCGCGCGTTATGTGATCGATCACCGTGATGCTGCGGCCTTCCTCACCAGCGAGAGCATTGCTCGGCAGGTCGGCGTCAGCCAACCTTCGGTCTCACGGTTCGCGGCCGCGCTCGGTTACGCCAGGTTCTCGGACTTCAAGCGAGCGCTCCAGAAGTGGGCCCGCTCTGAGATGTCGACACTTCCGCCCTCAGTCGAGAGCGCGAGTCCTTTGGCCGAGGCGATCGGGGCCGAGGTGGCCAATCTACAGTGGCTCGGCCAGTCGGTCACCCTCGAGGAGCAGATTTCTCGGGTCGGGTCCGCCCTCATGTCCTCGCGGCGGCTGCCAGTCATCGGGCTGCGAATCTCGCGTTCGTTCGCCCAGCACTTTGCCTACCTCGGTGCCAAGGTGCACCCGAACATCTCCGTGATCGACCGCGGCGACACAGAGGCCAAGGAGAGCCTTGCTCGCGCGGCGGCGGAGGGGGCCACCTGGTGCCTGGCGTTCATCCTCCCGCGCTACCCGAGGGAAGCCTGTGACCTGGTGCGTTATGCGAGGCAGATCGGGCTCAAGGCCGCGGTTCTCAGTGACGAGTCGTTTGCGACCGTCGGGCACGAGACCGACGAGCTCATCACCGTCAGGCTCGGGAGTGGGTTGCTCTTCGACACGTCCGCAGCGATGAACATCGCCTCGTCCGCGCTCCTGCACGCCATGGCCGACTCCAACCCTGGAGCCTCGCAGGACGGGCTCGAGCGCTTTGAGCGACACGCCACCGATCTGGTGGTCTTCGAGGACTGATCGAGGCCGTCGGCGGCCAGCGCATCACGGCACGGGCGGTGCGGGGCGCGTGGGGTCGTCGGCGACCTTGACGATGAGCTTCCCGAAATTCTTCCCCTTCAGGAGGCCGAAGAACGCGTCAGGGGCGTTCTCGAGCCCGTCGACGAAATCCTCTCGGTACTTGATCCGACCGTCCGAGAGCCAGGCCGACATGTCGCGCTGGAAGTCGGAGTAGTGGGTCGAGATGAAGTCCCGCTGCGTGAAACCGCGGACGACGAGTCGCTTGATGTTGATCGCGCTCATTAGCTGCGGGAGCCGGTCGGGCCCGACCGGCGCCGACGTCTCGTTGTACTGAGAGATCAGGCCGCAGACGGGCACCCGTGCGAAATCGTTGAGGTGATCGAAGACGGCGTCCCACACGGCGCCGCCGACGTTCTCGAAGTAGACGTCGATTCCGTCCGGAACGGCCTCGCTCAGCTCGTTCCCGAAGGTGGGTGATCGATGATCGAGGGCGACGTCGAAACCCAGCTCGCGCAGCCATGCCACCTTGCGGGCGCCGCCCGCGATGCCGACGGTACGGGCGCCCTGGATCTTGGCGATCTGGCCGACGACGGACCCGACAGCCCCTGTCGCGGCCGCCACCACGAGCGTCTCGCCCGCGCGGACGTGCCCGATCTCGGTGAGTCCGACGTACGCCGCGAAACCTGGCATGCCGAGCACTCCGAGAGCGGTTGAGATAGGTGCCTTGGCCGAGTCGACCCTGCGCAGGGACTGACTGTCCTGCACGGCGTGGGTCTGCCAGCCGGAGTGCGCGAGGACGATGTCGCCGGGGCTGAAGGAAGGCGACGCCGACTCGAGGACCTCGCAGACGGTGCCGCCTTCCATCACCTCGCCAACCTCCACCGGCTTGGCGTAGGAACGCGCTGCGTTCATCCGGCCGCGCATGTACGGGTCCAGCGAGAGGTAGATCGTCCTCAGCAACACTTGGCCGTCGCCGACGGCCGGGAGCTCGCGCGTCTCGAGACGAAGGTTCGAGCGGGCGGGCTCGCCGACGGGTCGGGAGGCGAGGACGACGGCATGGGAGTGGGTCACAGGAGGCAACATAACCGAGGTTGCCCGCACTGCATAGTGTGAGATACGGTGCGCGAGGCAGATGAATGATTTTCTGCAACCAGGACAAGGTCCTCGCTCGACGTCGAGGGTGCCAGTCGCCGGGCGACCTGTCGCTGCCGTCGCTCTCGTCGCTGGGTCGCCGTCGAATGTGAGCCTGAAGAGATCAGCTAACAGGAGGATGATCATCGTGAGCACCATCACGATCACCGGCGAGCATTTGAGCCTCGATACGCTTCGTCCCGTATTCCGGGGCCCTGTCCGGGTGGCGCTTGCTCCTCAGGCGGTGGAGAACCTGCGACGCGCGCACCAGGTGATCCTGGACGCGATCAGCCGCGGAGATGTGGTCTACGGGGTGAACACCGGCTTCGGAAAGCTGGCGGACCGACGGATCTCACCTTCGGACCTCCTGGAGTTGCAACGCCGGTCGGTGCTGTCGCACATGGTCGGGGTGGGGGACCCGCTTCCCGACGAGACGGTCCGCGCCATCATGGTCATCAAGCTCATCGGTCTTGCGCGCGGGCACTCCGGCATCCGCGTCGAGACCGCGGAGATGCTCGTGGATATGATCAACGCGGATGCGCTGCCTGTCATCCCAACGCAGGGCTCCGTCGGGGCCTCGGGAGACCTGGCGCCGCTGGCGCACCTCGCCGGCGCCCTGATGGGAGAGGGTCGCGTCCGGATCGACGGCGTCACCTACAACGCCGTAGAGGGTCTCGCGAAGGTCGGACTGACTCCCATCGAACTGGGCCCCAAGGAGGCGGTGGCACTCCTGAACGGCGTTCAGGCATCCACCGCCATCGCCCTACGGGGACTGTTCGGCGCCGAGGCCGTCTTCAACGCCGGCCTGGCCGCAGGTGCGCTGACGCTGGAGGCGACGGCGGGCCGGCAGGTCGTTCTCGACGACCGCATCCAGCAGATCCGCGGGCACGCTGGCCAGATCCGGGTCGCAGGCCTCCTGCGCCGCCTGGTCGCCGACAGCTCGGTCCTCGACGTGGAGTTCGAGGGACGTCGGCTCCAAGATCCCTACTGCCTGCGTTGCCAGCCACAGGTGATGGGGGCAGCGCTGGACCTCCTGACGTTCGCCGCGCGCACGATCCAGCAGGAGGTCAACGCGGTCTCCGACAACCCACTGATGTTCCCCGACGATGATGTCGTCTTGTCGGGCGGCAACTTCCATGGCCAGCCCATCGCTTACGCGGCGGACATCATCGCCATGGCGATCTGCGAGATCGGGTCGATCTCCGAGCGCCGCCAGGCAATGCTCATGGATGCCTCCATGAGCGGATTGGCGCCGTTCCTGGTTGGCAATGCGGGCCTGAACTCGGGATTTATCATGGCTCAGGTCACCAGTGCCGCGCTCGTCGCGGAGAATCGGGCCAAGGCGACTCCGAACAGCGTCGACAGTATTCCGACCTCCGCCGGCCAAGAGGATCACGTCAGCATGGCGACGCACGCATCCGTGCGCCTTGGGCCCATGGTGCGCAACGCGGCGTACATCATCGCGATTGAGCTGCTGTGTGCTGCCCAGGGTCTGGACCTGAGAAACGGCGGGGCTGCAGCGCCGGCGAATCGCCCCACTTACGACCTTGTGCGCTCCAAGGCTGAATTCCTCAAGGACGACCGTATTATGGCGGGGGAGATGGAGGCCGTTGCCGCGGAGGTCCTCGACGGGGTCTTCATCGACATCGTCGGTGGTCCACTGGAAGCTGACGCCTGACCGGCAGCTTTCCGCTCTTGCCGCATGGGGTGGGCTGCGCCACGGGGGTGGGCGCGCATGGCGTGCCCACCCCTTCGCGGTTTTTCTGAGCGCTGCTCGTGGGCTCTGGTCGCCCTCAGACGATGCTGTCAAGGCGCGTCGCTGCCCGTGCCGACAGCGCCAGGGGCTGCCCGCCGTCGGCCCGGACGAGGACGATGGTGGCGAATGCACTGATCTTCTTCCCCTTGTCGGACCCGCGGCAATCACCACCTCACTGGACTTGACGACTGTGCGTCGAGGACCGCGGGGTTGGTTCCGGCTCTCGGCCGGCCGCCACCCGCACCCGCCGACAAAACTCGTCGTGGATCGCGTCCCATGTTCCGTCCCTCCGCCGCCCCGTGAACCAGCGATGCGCCGTATTTGGCGGCGGGAGCTTGCGCGGCATCTGCCGCGAGTATTCGCATCGGCGCCCCGTGATCATGGCGGGGATGATCTATTGCCGGGCGCCGTGCATCGACGTATCTAACCGTTACGTGTCGCGCCCAATCGGTCACTCAATGCTCTCTCGCGAGGGCGGCCTGAAGGCGGCCGTGTTGCGGCTGTGAAACATCTTCAGATCCCGTGCGTGAAGGGCTTGCCGTGCTGCATGGAAGGGGATACCGTTCCGCCAGCGCTGAATGAATTCTTTCACGCCAGCCTCGAGTAGCCCACCAGGAGCCATCGATGCCGAAAAGCCGTGTAGTGACCGCCACCCTCTCCCTGCTTGCCGCCACCGCGCTCCTCCTGAGCGGTTGCGGGGCGGAGGCCGACACGTCGAAGGACAACGCTCAGCTCGTCCCGAAGCTGAATGAACTGCTGCCGCAGAAGGTGCGCGACGCCGGTGTCCTCACCGTGGGGACCGACCCGCAGTACCCGCCGTGCGACTTCACCAACCAGTCAGGGCAGATCGATGGCTTCAACCACGACATCCTGATGGCGATGGCGCCGCGACTTGGCGTCGACATCCGCCAGCAGGCGATCGCCTTCGACGGCCTGCTGCCCGGAGTTCAGAGCGGTCGGTTCGATGCCGCGATGGAGTGCATCACCGACAACCTGGAGCGCCAGAAGACGGTGAAGTTCGTCGACTATGCCTACGCCACCAAGAGCGTCGTCACGACGTCGGAGAACAAGCGCGGCATCACGAAGAACCCCCTGACCACGTGTGGGCTGAAGGCGGGCGTTCAGACCGGAACCGAGTTCGTCGAAGACGCCAAGCTGTTCTCGAAGAACTGCGAGTCGGAGGGCAAGGCCGCGCTGCAGATCACCAACTTCCCGACCGCCGGCGACCAGAACACCGCACTGCAGTCCGGTCGGATCGATTTCGCCTTCACCAACACGGCGACTGGAGTGTGGCAGGCGAAGGCCAGCGGCGGCCACTTCGAGATCATCCCGAGCCCGCTGCTGTCGCGCACCTACGTCGGCATCGTGGTAGGCCTTCAGGCCGACGGGACCGCCAAGGCCCTGCTCGGTGCGCTCGAGGCGATCATCGAGGACGGCACCTACGGCAAGATCATGTCGAAGTGGGAACTCAACGACATCGCGTTGGACAAGCCCGGCATCAACCTGGCGACCGAGCGTCCCCTCGAGCTGCCGAAGGTCTGCGGGGCGTGCGGCTCCTGACCTAGCGCCGATGTGGGCGTCGCCCCGAGCGTGTCGATGATCTTCTGATGCATTGTCGTTGACTCGCGGGACGCGGCTCTGACGCGGCGCGGACATCCGCGCCGCGTCAGACCCGGCGGTCAGGCTGACTTGAGCGCAAACCCGACCGTTCAGGCCGGCCGTCTGTCGCGAGCACACGAGAAGCGTCGACCTCGGACACCAACCACGCCTCTCGGATCATCGCTAACGAGAAACAAAAGAAGGTGAACCGTGACACACGTGACACACCCGGCAGCTGATGTCGAAGTGCGAGATCCTTTCGCGAAACCCCGGCCACGCAGACACCCGAGCTACTGGATCAGTGGGCTTGTCGCGGCTGTGATCCTGGGTTTTCTCGTCTACGGGTTCGTGACCAATGAGCACCTGGAATGGGATGTCGTAGGTGACTACCTCTTCGCCGATCCCATCATGGAGGGCTTGTGGATGACGATCAAGCTCTCATTGCTCTCCCAGCTCATCGCAGTGCTGATCGGTTGCCTGCTCGCCCTTCTCGGTGAGTCCCGGAACCCGGTCTTCCGCACCTTCGTCAAGGCGTATGTCGGGTTGTTCCGAGGGCTGCCGCTCCTTGTTCTCCTGCTGATCTGCTTCAACGCGGCACTCTTCATCCCGCGAGTCGGGTTCGGTGGAGCCAGTTGGGACACGAACACCCTCATCACCGGTTTCACGGCCGCCATCATCGGCCTTTCCTTGCACGAGGGTGCCTTCATGGTCGAGATCATCCGTGCCGGCTTCATGTCGGTGCCTCCCGGCCAGCGTGAGGCGGCCCAGGTCCTGGGAATGAAGCGTGGCCTCACCATGCGGACCATCGTCATCCCACAGGCGATCAGGGTCATCATCCCCCCGACGGGCAACCAGTTCATCAGCCTCCTCAAGGCGAGCTCGCTTGTCGCGGTCATCGGTGGAGGTGACCTCCTCACCCGGGCCCAGCAGATCTACGGCTCCAACTTCAAGGTCATCCCGCTCCTCATGGTGGTCAGCTTCTGGTACCTGACGATCGTCATGCTGGCGACCCTGGGTCAGCACTTCCTCGAGAAGAAGTACTCCCTGTCCGCAGGACCGCAGCGGAAGTTCATGAAATCTCGAGTCGGGGAGGCGTCGAAGTGAAGCAGCAGCCACTTGTGACCATCCGGGACGTGCGGAAGTGCTACGGCGAGATCGAGGTCCTCAAAGGCATCGACCTCGACGTCATGCACGGAGAGGTGCTGTGCCTGATCGGGCCGTCAGGCTCAGGAAAGAGTACGCTGCTTCGGTGCGTGAACGTCCTCGAACAGATCGATGGCGGCTACATCCAGGTAGAGAACGAATTCGCGGGCGCGACGGTCAAGAACGGGGAGCTCCACGAGCCCAGCGAGGCCGAGATCGCGAGGTACCGCCAGCGCATCGGCATGGTCTTCCAGCACTTCAACCTCTTTTCCCATCTGACAGCGCTCGAGAACGTGGCCATCGGCCTTGTCAAGGTCCGGGGATTCGCAAGGAGCGAGGCGGTCGCCCGCGCGCGGGCGAGCTTGTCTGACGTCGGACTGGCGCACCTGGAGAACTCGTACCCACGCCATCTCTCCGGTGGGCAGCAGCAACGTGTCGCCATCGCCCGCGCGCTGGCCATGGAGCCGAAGCTCATGCTGTTCGACGAGCCGACGAGCGCCCTGGATCCCGAGCTCGTCGGGGAGGTGCTGTCGGTGATGCGTCGCGTGGCTGAGCGGGGGATGACCATGATCGTGGTGACCCACGAGATGCGGTTCGCGCGGGACGTCGCCGATCGGGTTGCCTTCATGGATCAGGGCCGGATCGCCGAGATCGACGACGCCAAGAAGCTGATCGATTCGCCGACATCCGAGCGTACGAAGAACTTCCTGAACCACGTGAGGTGAGAGTCGGTATGGTCAACCTGCAGATCGCGTTCGGTGAGCCACGCGGCGCCACGGATGCTCCGTGCCTGGTCCTCGGCCACTCCTTGGGTACGTCATCCGCCCTCTGGGCCGACGCGGCCGCGTTGCTCGCAAGACACTTCCGTGTCGTCACCTGGGACCTACCCGGACACGGCGCCTCGCCCGCCGCAGACGATGCGTTCACCATCAGCGACCTGTCCGACGCAGTGGTCGGTCAGCTCGGCGCACGCGGGGTCTCCACGTTCCTGTACGCGGGCGTCTCCATCGGTGGCACCGTGGGGATGGACGTGGCCCTCCGGCATGCCGAGCGCGTCGACGCAGTTGCGGTCATCTCCGCCGGCGCCAACGTCGACGCACCAGCGGCCTGGGCTGAGCGGGCTGCCCTGGTGCGCTCGGAAGGGACTGAGGCGTTGACGGCGGGATCGCTGCAGCGCTGGTTCGCGCCGGCGACGCGGGAGCACCGCGGCGAGCGAGCGGCGTCGATGATCGAGGAACTTCGTCGCGCCGACGACCGTAGTTATGCGTGGGCGTGCGAGGCTCTCGCCGCCTACGACATCTTGCCCGACCTGCCGCGGATGGACGTCCGTGCTCTCGCGCTGTGGGGCGAGCACGACCAGCTCGTCCCCGAGCGCAAGTCGGCCGAGCTCGCTCGAGGGCTGCCGCGCGGGTCTCTCCAGTGCGTTCCTGGTGCGGCACATGCTGCGCCCCTCGAGCAGCCCACGACCGTCTCGGGTCTGCTGGTCGACTTCTTCCTATGCGTGTGAGCGTTGTCCGCGAGTGACGTCACGGTCGAGTGTGGAAGACGGCACCGCCGTTGCCGCCCAAGCCCCTGCGGTCGTGCCGTGGTGCCGGAGGAGGCAACATGTAGAACGCGCCTGCTGACGAACCCAAGATGCCGGTGAGGACCTGTGCCCCGATAGGAACGACGTTGACAGAACTTATGCCCAGTACAGCCTTCCATGACCACATCGCTGTCGGTCGACGGCGACCAATGACGCACGTCGACGCAAGGAGCGGGCGCCGTGTCGGTTCGTGACAGATTGGCCGAGATCAGCGCGATCGGCCGAGACAACGTCCGCGGTGGCTACTCGCGTCATCTGCTGGAGCCGGCGGAGGTGGCGCTTCGCAGCTGGTTCAGAAGTTCAGCGGAGGCACTGGGTCTCTCCGTCGAGGTGGACGGGAACGGGAACCTGTGGGCGTGGTGGGGCGAGTCCCGACAGGGAGCCCTCGCGACAGGCAGTCACCTTGACTCCGTCCCCGGTGGAGGCGCGTTCGACGGACCTCTCGGTGTGGTAAGTGCACTCGAGGCGGTCGCGATCCTCAAGGCTGAAGGCTGGTGTCCCACGCGGCCGATTGCCGTCTGTGCGTTCGCGGAGGAAGAAGGATCCCGCTTCGGCATGCCGTGTCTGGGCTCTCGACTGATGGTCGGTGAGATCGCGCCGGAGGACGCGCTCGCCCGGGTCGACCGCAGTGGCGTCACCCTCGAAGAGGCCTGGCGGCAGGCGGGCCTGGAGGTCTCCACCATCGGCCCGGACCCCGACCGACTCGCTGGCATCGACATGTTCCTCGAACTTCACGTCGAGCAGGGCCTCGACCTGGAGGACCGTGGTCTCCCCCTCGCAGTGGGTTCGGCGATCATGGCGCACGGCAGGTGGCGGCTCTCGATCGTCGGGGAGGGTAACCATGCCGGGACCACTCCGATGCAGGGGCGCCGCGACCCGGTGGTCGCGGTCTCGTCGGCGGCCCTTGCGGTCCGCGAGATCGCCTTGGAGCGACCGGCCGCTCGTGGCACCATCGGCCGCATCTCGGTCACCCCGAACGGCACGAATGTCATCGCCTCGCGTGTTGACGCCTGGCTCGACATCCGGGCTCATACCGACTCTGAGGTACGCGCGCAGTTGGACGCGACGGTTGCGCTCATCCAGAAGAGGGTTGCGGCCGAGGACTGTGCTCTTGAGGTCCACGAGGAGTCGTTTTCGCCGTTGGTCCTTTTCGACGAGTCGCTCACGGCGAGGATCGCCAGTCTTCTCGGCGGCGTGCCGGTGATACCGACAGGCGCTGGCCACGACGCGGGTGTCCTCTCCGCGTACGTCCCATCCGCGATGATCTTCGTCCGGAATCCGACTGGCGTCTCGCACGCCCCGGAGGAGACCGCCCGCGAGGAGGACTGCGAGGCCGGAGCGCAAGGGCTTGCCGCCGTTCTCCGAGACCTCACCGGCGGGGCCTCCCGATGAGCGGCGAACGGCAGCGCTTCCACTGCCAGGTCGCGCTCGTGGAGGGACGCCTGGCCGAACGGGTGCGGGTGGAGGCGGTGGACGGCGTGGTCGTCGAGGTCGTCGCAGGCGTGTCGCCGCAGCCCGACGATGTCGTGCTCGGAACGGTCGTGCCGGGATTCGGGAACGCCCATTCCCATGCGTTTCATCGAGAGCTGCGCGGTCGTACGCACGCCAACGGAGGTGACTTCTGGCAGTGGCGGCACCGGATGTACGACGTCGCCAACAGTCTGACGCCGGACAGCTACCACGTCGTCGCGGAGCGGGTCTTCAAGGAAATGCGCGACGCCGGTTACACGGCGGTCGGTGAGTTTCACTACCTGCACCACCAGCCTGGCGGAACGCCGTACGGCGGTCACGAGATGGAGCTGGCGCTGGTTGCGGCGGCGACCTCCGCCGGCGTTCGGCTGGTACTTCTGGACACCTGCTACTTGTGGGGTGGCGTCAACGCGCCACTGGGCGCGGAGCAGCAGCGGTTCAGCGACGGAGACGCCCATCGCTGGTTGGACCGCTGGCATCGGCTGCGCGACGTGCTTTCAAAACAGGGTGACGGACTCGTCACCCTGGGGGCCGCCATTCACTCGGTCCGAGCGGTATCGCGATCCGACCTCTCCGTGATCGCCGACGGCCTCCCTCAGGACGTGCCGCTGCACGCCCACGTGTCCGAGCAGCCCGCGGAGAACCAGGCCTGCATCGAGGCGCACGGCCTGACTCCGGTCGGGCTGCTCGCGGATCACGGGCTGGTGTCGTCGCGGTTCTCCGCAGTTCACGCGACGCACCTGACCACTGGCGACATCGGCCTGCTCGGAGACGCCGGCGCGACGATCGTGATGTGTCCCACGACCGAAGCTGATCTCGGCGACGGGATCGGCCCTGGCCCCGAGCTCCAGGGCGCGGGGGCGCGCCTCGCCATCGGTTCGGACCAGCACGTGGTGATCGATCCGTTCGAGGAGCTCAGCCGTTTGGAGCTCGACCAGCGCTTGCGGCTGCAGCGGCGTGGGGTTTTCCCGCCGGACACGCTCTGGGCGGCGGGAACCGTCAGGGGGTACGAATCCCTCGGCCTGTCGCGGAATCCTGGACTTCCGCCGGGACTGCGCGTGGGCGAGCACTGGGACGCGGTCGAAATCGACGCGACGTCGACGAGAGTCCGAGGTGCTGACCCGTGGCAGTTGCCACTCGCGGCGCGTGCCTGCGATGTGCGGGCAACCATCGTCGGCGGTCGGCTGACACGTCCCGGCCGCTGAGAGAGACCGTCAATAGGGGTTACCCGTTCGCGGGTAGCAGACAGGCACGGGGCTTATCGATCACGTGAGTCTTCTACGCTCCGTGACCGACAAGGATTCCCGTGCCTGCGCTGCCCTTCGCTGTTGGAACCCGGCTGGGTTCAGTTCGCCGCACTGCTGCCCGGCCGGGGAGTTCCACCCCGGTCACCCGCTGGGCTGTTACCGACGTCGGATCCCCGGACCGGGTCGTGTTCGCGCACGTCATCGCGGCGTTGGCCCACGGCTCGGGCTACGAGCGGGTCGCGTCCGCACAGTGCCCGCACGCCACGATCCGCCGTCGGACAGGTCACGGTCCACCCGGACCGCGGCTACGACAACCAGCCCAGCCGCAAGGCACTGGCCGACCACGGCCTCGACGCCAGGATCGCCGAACGAGGCGGGCGCGCCCCGATGCAGGCCAGCAACCGCTGGCCGGTCGAACGCACCCGCCGCCTCAGATAATGCCTACTGGCGGTCTCTCCAAGGTCACCGAACCGCGAGCCACTGCCGAACCCCTAGCCCGTCAAGGGCGGCCGACGGTCGCCAGACGTCGAACCTGCTGATCCCGCGGCCAGCGGTGAGGGCGATCACGACGGCGGCCGTCGGGAACTCCAGCCCCGGGAACCGGCAGGGCAGGAGTTCAACCGGGTCGGAGTCGTCGGCCCTGACCATGAGGTTGACGGCACGGCACGGCGCCGTCAGCCGGACCAGCGTCGTCTCGGAGTCGCCGGCGAACGAGAACGGCGTGGCAGCGGCGATGCAATGGGTCTGACCATCCACCCGCAGCTCGACGGGGCTGTCGATCGGAACGAAGGTGCGTGCGATTCCCGGGAGGCGTGAGAACGGGCCTGGTCCGGTCAGGTCGGCGATGCTCAGTCGCCAGGGCGGCCGGCCGGTGGCCAGCCTCCGGCTCTCCTGGTAGGACACCACTTCGCGGGTCACCCCTGCACCCGTCGCCCAAGGAGCCGGCCGAAGCTGGCAGAACCGGCGCAGCGGTGCCGGCACCCCGCCGTCACCAGGTGGCCCGCTCGTTGGGGCGGCTCCGGCCCCCGGACCGAGATCCCCGCGTACGCGACTGGCTCCGTGGCGGACCGTCGGCTTCCGCGTCACCGGCTCGTCCCGGGCGCGGTATGGTCCTGCGTCGCGGGGCCGCCGGCGAGCTCTCCCAGGATCGTGAGGAGGAGAGCCGCCGTCGTCTCGGGGTCGTCGATGTTGGGTGAGTGCCTCGCATCGATCTCGTAGACCTTGCAGCTGGGGGCGTGCTCGGCGATCCTGTGCGCCCAGTCCGGCTCGACGAGGTTGTCCTGGCGTCCGCTCACCAGCGCTAGTGGCGTCCGCACCGTTCGGAGGCTCCGCGGGTAGTCGTCGTGGCGCTTCGGCGCGCCCTCGAACGGGGTGGCGAGTCCGGCGGCAGCGACGGCTCGGTAGTGACCTGGGTTGCACGCGTCACGTAGCCGAAGCTCGACGTGGTCGTCGATCGCCGGGAACTGACCGGTGAGCAGGCGCACGATCCGCAGCATGTCCGCGTGGGAGCCGTCGAAGTGCGACAGCGCGGCCAGCCCCTCCTTGGTGCGGTACGGGCCACCCGTTCCTGAGATCGACACGGCCGTGCTGACGCGCCACGAGAACCAGGGCAGGGTCGCTGCCCGCAGCGCCATGGCGCCGCCGAAGGAGTTGCCGACGAGGTGGGCGGGGCGGTCCTCCAGCCCGAGCGCGTCGAGCAGCGCCGCCACCTGGCGGAGTCGGAACTCGTACGGCGCCACGTCGAGCTGCACCATCTTGCTGGAGGCCCCGTAGCCGTAGAGGTCTGGTGCGATCACCCTGTAGTGCTTCGCCAGGGTGGGGATCACGTTGATCCAGCTTGCCTCGGCCGAACCACCCCATGCCCCGTCGTGCAGCAGCACCAGGGGGTGTGCGGATGGGGATCCCGCCGACAGGAAGCTCGTCACAAGCCCGCCGACGTTGATCTGGTCCCGTTTGATTGCCGACATGTCGGTGTCTCCTGTGGAGGGATGCGTAGTGCCAAGAGTCATCAGAGATCTGCCGGTCTAGTCGAGGAACTCGTGGTCCGACTCGATGATCGACTCGGTGATCTCCCAGTACTCCACATTGGTGTACGGCCAGATCTGGGACACCCGTCCGTGCCGGTTCTGATACCAGGTGCTCACGTACGGCTGGCCCCACGCCATCCTCCGGTTGCCCTGGTCGACCCACGCGACGAAGCGGTCGAGCGCCTCCCTGCGTACGTCGATCGCGGCCGCCCCCCGGCGAAGGACCTCGTGAATCGCCTTGAGTGAGTACTCGACGGCGCGCTCCAGCATGAAGTGCAGGCTGCCCGCGACAACGCCACCCACGTTGGGGCCGTAGATCAGAAAGAAGTTGGGGAACCCCGGGACCATGACGCCGTTGTGGGCGCGTGCGTCACCGTCCCAGAACTCGTGGATCTCCACACCGTCTCGTCCCAAGACCTCGACCTCGTCGAGATAGTCGGACGGCTTGAAGCCGGTCGCGTACACGATGACGTCCACCTCGTGCAGGAGACCGTCGTTGTCGACGATCCCGTCCTCGGTGAACCGCTCGATCCCGGAAGTCACGAGCGTCGTCTTCTCGGCGAGCAGCGCAGCGGCCCACACCTCGTTGTCCCGCAGCATGCGCTTCGCGCCGGGCGGGTACGTGGGGACGATGTGCTGGAGGAGTTCCGGGGCGTCCTGGAACTGGGCCTCGAGTCGGCGGACGAGATACTCCCGCAGCTCCTGGTTCTTGGCCGAGACGCTGAGCGGCGCACCGGGCCAGTCCGCTTCCGCTGTGACGGTATGGGTCCGTCCGGGGATGCCCGTGAGGATCACCCAGAGGCGGTACCACTGCGCGTAGTGCGGAACCTTCCGCACGAGCCAGCTGAACGCGTCCGTCATCGGGTGGTGATAGTTCGGCGCCGGCAGCATCCACGGCGCACTGCGCTGGAAGACGGTGAGGGCATCCACATCCCCGACGATGGCGGGCACGATCTGGTAGGCGCTCGCGCCGGTGCCGATGACGGCAACCCGCTTGCCCCTCAGGTCGGTTGAGTGATCCCACTCCTGCGAGTGCATCGTCGTTCCGCGGAACAGGCTCTGGCCCTCGAACTCCGGGATGTTCGGCCTGTCGAGCTGGCCCAAGGCGCTGACCACCGCCGAGAACCGGCGGACCTGCTCGCCGCCGTCCGGTCCACGGGTGGTCGCCTCCCAGAACCGGCCGTCGTCGTCCCAGCGCAGGCGAAGGAGTCTGGTCGAGAACTCGATCCTGTCGGTGATTCGGGCCCGCTCGGCCACGTCACGGAGGTAGTCGAGGATCTCGCCGCCCTGCGCGAACTGGTGCGGCCAATCGCCGCGCTGCGCGAATGAGTAGGAGTATCCGAAAGTGGGAGTGTCGAGACGGACCCCGGGATAGGTGTTCTTCGCCCACGTACCTCCCACGGACGTGTTGGCCTCGATCAGGGTGAACGGCACTTCCGCTTGGGCGAACCGGTGAGCGGCGGCGATCCCCGCGACACCTGCGCCGATGATGAGGGTGGGGAACGGTCGCCCGTTCGCGACATCCCCGAACTTCCAGGACGGCCGGCCGCCCTTGTCGGTTGCGAGGTCGAGCTCGTGGGTCAGCATCTGATACCACTGCTCTCGGCCGCCGCTGAGGTAGTGGAGGATCTCTCGAACTGTCTCGTCCGGCAGCACGTCGACCGTGGTGATCCCCTTGTCGCGCAGGACGGTCAGCGCAGAGAGGGCGACGGCGACAGCCTTCTCCTTCTGATCCTCCGACATCCCCCCGTGCGGGTGCGGCTGCGTGTCCATCGGCGTCAGAGGCGGTTGGAGGTCCGCGTGCAGGATCGACGTGTCGCCGAGAGCTGCCGCCAGCGCAGCGAGCAGGACGGGCAGCTCCGAGCCGGCCGACACGTGCTTGAGGAACTCGTCGTCCTCGACGATGGCTTCGGACCGAGAGACCTGGTAGAGGTCGTCGAACCGATGCATCTCGTCGGCATCAGGTTCGGGAGTCGGTGTCATTCGGGTTGCTACCTCCTTCTGGCGAGACGGACGTCCGTGCGGGATGCGCAGTGTCGGAGCTGGCCGTTTCTCGCCCGCATAATACTATGCTAGCGGCGGCATCTCGCATAGAGTTGTGCCGGGCCGGGTGGGCGGCCGGCTGCGACGCCGGCCGCACCGTGGCCGATGCGGTTCGTCCCCCAAACGAGAGCGAGGAAGATCAAGTGAGCGTTTCGGCTGACGTCGTCAAGGCATGGCTGGAGGAGTTCGGGCGGGTGTGGCGCGAAGGCGACGTGGCGGGGGCGGCGGCCATCATGACCGAGGACGCCAGCTACCGGAACAGTCCCTTCCTGGAGCAGCCGTTCGTCGGTCACGACGCCATCGCGGGGTTTTGGGAGGCCGCGCTCGTTGGCGTCTCTGACGTCGACTTCCGCTACGGGACGCCGGTGATCGAGGGAGACCGGGTGGGCGTCGAATGGTGGGCCACCCTCCGCTCGGGCGGGGAGGACTACACCCTGGCGGGCAACTTTCTGCTGACCTTCGCCGGGAACAGGGTTGCGGACCTGCGCGAGTCGTTCGTCAAGCAGAAGGGTGATCTTCAGCCTCACGCCGGCTGGGGCCTCTGAGTCTCCGCCGTTGACGATCGTTGAGCGCCGCGTTGATCCAGACTGTGAGGGAACATGGGTACCGAGGTAGAGAACCGCGCTGACGTGCTGATCGTCGGGGCGGGGGTGATCGGCGCCAGTGCCGCCTTCGCGCTGGCGAAGGCGGGCCACGACGTGCTCGTGGTCGACCGCAACAGCGGGGTCGGAGACGGTTCGACCGGGTCGTCGGCAGGCATCATCCGCGTCCACGCGAGCGACGCGCAGAGCTCGGCGCTCGCTGCCGACGCCCTGACGGTGTGGAACAACTGGCGTGACTTCCTCGGTTCCGACAGCACCGAGGAAGTCGCGCGTTTCGTGCGGTGTGGCTCGCTGATCCTTGACGCTGGGACCGGGTTCGTCGACCGAGCCGCAGCGGCGATGAGGGCCGCCGAGGTCTCGTTCGAGGAGTGGTCGCTGGACGAGATGAGTGGCCACTTCCCGTACTTCGACTTCCACCGGTTCGGACCGCCCCGGCCCGTGGACGACGACGAGTTCTGGTCGGAGCCGACAGAGCTGCTGCCTGGCGCTCTCTACACCGCGCAGTCGGGGTACGTCGGTGACCCGACCCTCGCGGCAGTCAATCTGATGCACGCGGCCCGGAGAGAAGGTGCCCGCTTGCGGCGATCGGCCCCTGTCGTGCGGATCGATCTCGAGGGTGCCCGCGCCGTG
This sequence comes from Micromonospora sp. B11E3, assembly GCF_039871625.1. Lineage (NCBI taxonomy): Bacteria > Bacillati > Actinomycetota > Actinomycetes > Micromonosporales > Micromonosporaceae > Micromonospora > Micromonospora sp. B11E3. The sequence continues at coordinate 17,406 of NZ_JBDPMC010000020.1, forward strand.
GGAGCGACCCTGGCCGACGGGAGCAGGTTGCGAGCGGAGGCGGTTCTGGTCGCTGCCGGACCGCACACCGACTCACTTGTCAGTGCAATCGGCGGAACCTCCGACTTCCGGGTCCGAACCCGGCGGATCCGGGAGGAACTGGTCCACGTGCCGGCGCCCGCTGGGCTGGACCTGGCGCTCCAAGGGGTACACCTCGTGGACGGCGACCTCAACATCAACTTCCGTCCGGAGCTGGGCAACGCGTTCCTCGGTGGCAGTAACGGTGATCTCGTCGAGGAGCAGACAGTCATCGAGGACCCCGATGAGTTCGACCCGCTGGTGACGGCCGACGTCTGGGAGCGCACGACGCTGCGGCTGGCTCGGCGCATCCCCGCACTGGGCATCCCGCGTGCTCGAACCGGCGTCGTCGGGCTGTACGACGCGGCGGAGGACTGGCTGCCGATCTACGACCGGACGTGCTTCGACGGGCTGTTCGTCGCGATGGCGACCTCAGGCACACAGTTCAAGACGGCGCCGATCGTGGGTGAGCTACTTCGCCATGTCGTCGAGACAGAGCTGGACGGCCGCGACCACACCGCAGAACCGTTCCTCGCCCCCACCAGCGGGCGCAGCTATTCGACGGCGCAGTTCTCCCGGCTGCGTGATCCGCGCAAGGGCCAGCTTCGGGGATGAGGGGCCTGCAAACATGTGGGACAACCAGAGGCACCAGGACGTGAACGAGCCACAGGAAGCCGTCGTCATCGACGGCATCTCAGAGTTGACCACGAACGACGAGGCCAACGGCGGGCGGATCCCCGATGCGGCGCTGGTCGTCGAAGGAGATCGGATCGCGTGGGTCGGGCCATCTCGTGCGGCGCCCCCCGCCGACCGGAGGGTGGACCTGGCCGGACGAGCTGTGCTCCCGGGTTGGGTCGATTCCCACACCCACCTGGTCTTCGCGGGGGACCGCACCGCGGAGTTCGAGGCGAGGATGGCCGGTGAGCCGTACGCGGCGGGCGGTATCAACGTGACGGTCCAGGCCACCCGGGCGGCGAGCGACGCGGATCTTGAGAGAAACATCGAGCGGCTGGTAGCGGAGGCGCGCCGTGGCGGGACGACGACGATCGAGACGAAGACCGGGTACGGCCTGACGCTGACCGACGAGGTACGGGCAGCTCGCCTGGCCGGTCGGCACGCGGACGCGGTGACGTTCCTCGGCGCACACGTCGTGCCTGCGGGCGCCGACCCGGACGAGTACGTCGCGCTCGTCGCTGGTCCGATGCTCGACGCCGTCGCTCCCTTCGTGACCGCGGTGGACGTCTTCTGTGAGGTCGGCGCCTTCGACGAGGCGGCGACGCGCAGGATCCTCGACGTAGCCAGGGCGCGGGGAATGGCGCGTCGCCTGCACGGCAACCAGCTCGGGCACGGGCCAGGGGCGCAGCTCGCTGTCGAGTACGGCGCCCTCAGCGTGGACCACCTCGGCTTCCTGACCGACGACGACATCGCGGCCCTGGCCTCCTCCTGGGCGGGCGCGAGGCGAGGCACGGTCGCGACGGTTCTTCCGGCCTGCGACCTCTCCACTCGGATGCCGCTCGCGCCTGCCCGGCGTCTCCTGGACGCCGGCGCGGTCGTCGCGATCGCCTCGAACTGCAACCCCGGGACGTCCTTCACCACCTCGATGGCGTTCTCCGTCGCCACCGCCGTGCTGCAGATGGGTCTCACCGTGCAGGAGGCGGTCCGCGCGGCGACGCTGGGAGGGGCGATCGCGTTGGGAATGGACGAGGATGGGTGGCTCGATCCCCGTGGGGCGGCGCAGCCGGCCGTCGGGGTGATTGGTCCTGGCCGGCGGGCGGATTTTCAGGTGCTGGACGCCCCCTCGGTCACCCACCTTGCCTACCGTCCCGGGGTGCCGCTCACGAGCGCCGTGTGGCGGGCCGGCATCCGTCAAGTCTGACCTACCGTCCGCCGAGACACTTCTGCTTCCGTCTGCGGCCCGTCGCCGTGGCGGGGACCAATCCAGAATTCATTCCCCTCATTCTGACTATCTGGAGACATCATGAGTTCATCTATCGTCGGCCGGACGGTTCTCATCACCGGCGCGGCCGAACGTGCGGGCCGTGTGTTCGCGCGCAGGTTCGGAGCGGCCGGGGCGGCCGTGGTGGTGAACCACTGGAAGCAGGCGGAGCTCGCCGAGAAGACCGTCAAGCTCATCCGCTCCGAGGGTGGCGAGGCGATCGCCGTGGAGGCGGACGTGTCGAACACCGCGGACGCCCGCCGGCTCGTGGACCAAGCGGTGGCCTGGCGCGGCGATCTCTCCGTGCTGATCCATAATGCGAGCTCACTTCGCGCGAAGGAGTTCGAAGACGTGACCGAGGACGACTTCGACGCCTCATTCGGGGTCAACATCCGGGGACCGTTCTTCCTCAGCCAAGCCGCGGCGGCGGTCATGAAGGCACAGGGACACGGCAGGATCATCGCGCTGGTGGGGAACTCGACCAACGAGGCATGGCCGAACCTCATTCCGCATGGCCTGTCCAAGACGGCCCTGATTCGGCTCATGGAGCAGCTCGCCGTCGCGCTGTCTCCGACGGTGCAGTGCAACGCGGTGGCGCCGACGCAGTTCTTCCGTTCGGACGACGGCACCAATGACGCGCTGCGTCGCTATCGCGGCGAACCGCTCGTCGATGGCGACACCTACCGTGTCGGGACGCGGTACGAGTTCCGCAACGGGGATGCCGACGATGTCGCGGAGACGCTGCTCTTCCTCGCGACGTGCTCGCCCTACCTGAATGGCACGGTCATCCGTCTCGATGGCGGGAAGGCTCTCTACTAGCGGTCTCTCCCGACGAGCAAGAGGTCGGTCCATCCGCGACGCCGGCGTCGACCTCTACGAAGTCCGGGCGTTCGCGATGTGGGCGACCCGGAAGTGCGTCCTCTTGGCCGTGCCTCTGGCCGCGTCGGCCTCCCGGGGTGTGGCGCCATCGCTCACAAGGCGCTGACCCACGTCGGCATCGCCTCCCGGCGCCGACGGCGGGCCAACAGCGCGGGCAGGGCTTCGGCGAGGCAGGTCGAGCAGGCCTGCATGGCTATCGAACGCGTGTGCCAGGCGCACCGGGTCCGTGGTCTCTATTCGTAACAGGGGTGCGGGGGACAACGGCATCCTGCCGTGACCGTCCCGTGGCCCGGGATCGCACCGGTCGTCCGTCGGCAACGGCAGGGTCTCGCGGCTCGCCGTCGCCCGGCGCTCCCTTGGCTGCCCGGACAGGGTGGACCCGGTGGAAACGAGAGAAGGAGGGTATCGATGCTCATCGGCATCCCGAGCGAGTCGAAACAGGGCGCCCTGGTTGCGGCGACCGCCAAGACGGTTTCCCAACTGACCAACCTCGGCTACGACGTGATCGTCGAGTCGGGCGCCGGCGACCTCGCCGACCAGCCCGACAGCGCGTTCACCGCCGCCGGTGTCCGGGTCGGTACGACGGAGGAGGTGTGGGCCGCCGACGTCGTCGTGAAGGTCAACGCCCCCACCCACGAGGAGATCGGCCGGCTCCGGCAGGGCGCCACGATCATCTCGATGATGGCGCCGGGCCGTAGCCCCGAGCTGCTGGAGGAGCTGCAAGCGCAGGGCGTGACCGCGCTCGCGATGGACGCGGTGCCGCGGATCTCGCGCGCGCAGCCGATGGACGTGCTGTCCTCGATGGCGAACGTCGCGGGCTACCGCGCCGTGGTCGAGGCCGCGCACGAGTTCGGCCGGATGTTCACCGGCCAGGTGACCGCAGCGGGCAAGATCCCTCCGGCCCGGGTGTTCGTGGTGGGCGCCGGTGTCGCGGGTCTGGCCGCGATCGGTGCCGCATCGGCGATGGGTGCGGTCGTGCGCGCGTTCGACGTGCGTCCCGAGGTGGCCGAGCAGGTCGAGTCGATGGGCGCGCAGTTCGTTGAGCTGGACCGGTCCGTGTTCAAGGCGGAGAAGTCTTCCGACGGCTATGCCAAGGAGATGACCGAGGAGCAGCAGGCCGCGACTGCCGCGATGTACGACGAGGAGGCGCGCGCCGCCGACATCGTCATCACCACCGCGCTGATACCCGGACGCCCGGCGCCGCGCCTGCTCACCGCCGAGACTGTGGCCGGCATGAAGAACGGCTCCGTGATCGTCGACATGGCCGCGGCCAACGGTGGAAACGTCGCGGGCACCGTGGCGGATCAGAAGGTCGTCACCCAGAACGGCGTGACGATCCTGGGTTACACGGACCTCGCCGGCCGCCTGGCCGCGCAGACGTCGCAACTGTACGGCACCAACGTCGTCAACCTGCTCAAGCTGCTGACCCCGGAGAAGGACGGCAACCTGACGTTGAACTTCGACGACGTCGTCCAGCGTGGCATCACCGTCGTCAAGGACGGCGAGTCCACCTGGCCGCCGCCGGCCGTGCAGGTCTCGGTCGCCCCCGCGGCCGCGACTCCCACGGTTGCTGCTCCGGTCAAGGAGGAGAAGGCGCGGCTGTCCGCAGGTGCGAAGGTCGGCCTGGTGTTGGGCGGCATCGCCCTGTTCTGGCTGGTCAACGCGACCGCGCCGGACCCGATCCCGCGGCACTTCACGACGCTGATGCTCTCGATCGTGATCGGTTACTACGTCATCGGCAAGGTGGCGCACGCGCTGCACACGCCGCTGATGTCGGTCACCAACGCCATCTCCGGCGTGGTCGTGGTCGGCGCGTTGATCCAGATCGCCTCGGAGAACACCACCATACGGATTCTCTCCGCCGTCGCGACCCTGCTTGCCTCGATCAACATCTTCGGTGGCTTCGCGGTCACGCGGCGCATGCTCGGCATGTTCAACAAGGGGGTTTGAGCGATGGACATCATCTCCACCACTGGCGCGGTGTACATCGTTGCCTCGCTGTTGTTCATCCTCTCGCTGGCGGGCCTGTCGAAGCACGAGTCCGCCAAGAACGGCCTGACCTACGGGATCGTCGGCATGGCGATGGCGCTCGTCGCGACCGTTGCCCTGGTCATCGACGTCACCACCGACCTCGACGGCGGCATGGTCTCGATCCCGCTCATGCTGGCCGCGATCACGGTCGGTGCCGTGATCGGCCTGTGGCGGGCCAGGATCGTCGAGATGACCGGAATGCCCGAGCTCATCGCGCTGCTGCACAGCTTTGTCGGCCTCGCCGCCGTCGCGATCGGGTGGAACGGCCACCTTCAGGGCTCGCACTACGCTCTGGACAGCCTCAACAACATCCACGAGGCCGAGGTCTCGATCGGTATCTTCATCGGCGCGGTCACCTTCACCGGCTCGATCGTCGCCAACCTGAAGCTCTCGGCGAAGATGAAGTCCGCCCCGCTCATGCTGCCGGGCAAGAACTTCATCAACGTCGGTTCGCTGGTCCTCTTCACGATCCTCACCATCGTCTACGCCGCCATTGACGCCGGCAGCACCGGACAGGATGTCGTCCTCGTCGTGCTGACGGTGCTCGCTCTGGCCCTGGGCTGGCACCTGGTCGCCTCCATCGGTGGCGGCGACATGCCGGTCGTGGTCTCGATGCTCAACAGCTACTCGGGTTGGGCCGCGGCCGCCTCGGGGTTCCTACTCAGCAACGACTTGCTGATCGTGACCGGTGCGCTGGTCGGCTCATCCGGTGCCTACCTGTCCTACATCATGTGCAAGGCGATGAACCGCTCCTTCATCTCCGTCATCGCCGGTGGCTTCGGTGTCGAGGCCGGCCCCGGGGTTGACAAGGACTACGGCGAGCACCGCGAGATCCAGGCCGACGCCGTCGCCGAGCTGCTGGCCGGCGCGTCCTCGGTCGTCATCACCCCCGGCTACGGCATGGCGGTGGCGCAGGCGCAGTACCCCGTTGCCGATCTGACCGCGAAGCTTCGGGCCAGGGGCGTCAACGTGAGGTTCGGCATCCACCCCGTGGCGGGTCGCCTTCCCGGCCACATGAACGTGCTGCTGGCCGAGGCCAAGGTGCCCTACGACATCGTGCTCGAGATGGACGAGATCAACGACGACTTCGACGCCACCGACGTGGTCCTGGTCATCGGCGCCAACGACACGGTCAACCCGGCCGCGTCGGAGGACCCGTCCTCGCCGATCGCCGGCATGCCGGTTCTGAAGGTCTGGAACGCCCACGACGTGATCGTCTTCAAACGGTCGATGGCCACAGGCTACGCCGGCGTGCAGAACCCGTTGTTCTTCCGCGACAACAGCCAGATGCTCTTCGGCGACGCCAAGGATCGGGTCGAGGACATCGTCCGAGCCCTGGACCGTGTTTCAGCAGTTCGCGGGGCAGACATCTACCGTCCGGCGCTGGCTTGATCCATCCGGTATCAAGACCGAAGAAAGCTCATTCAACTGAGCCGTGTGTCGCGTCGCGGCCCGGCGTGGCGAATAACGTAGAGAGGATTTCGAAACGCGATGAATATCGTGGTACTCGTCAAGCAGGTGCCTGATTCGGGCGCGGACCGCAACCTGCGTTCTGACGACAACACCGTCGACCGCGGTTCGGCGAACAACGTGATCAACGAGATGGACGAGTACGCCATCGAGGAGGCGTTGAAGATCAAGGAGGCGCACGGGGGTGAGGTCACCGTCCTGACCATGGGTCCGGACAAGGCGACCGAGTCGATCCGTAAGGCGCTGTCCATGGGCCCGGACAAGGCCGTGCACGTGGTGGACGACGCCCTGCACGGCTCCTGCGCGGTGGCCACCTCGAAGGTCCTGGCGGCCGCTCTCGGTCGGCTCAATGCGGATCTGGTGCTGTGTGGTTCGGAGTCGACTGATGGTCGTGTGCAGGTGCTGCCGCACATGATCGCGGAGCGGTTGGGTGTTGCGGCGTTGACCGGGGCGCGGAAGCTGACCGTGGACGGCTCGACCCTGACGGTGGAGCGGCAGACGGAGGAGGGGTATGAGGTCGTCACCGCCTCGACCCCGGCGGTGGTCTCGGTGTGGGACACCATCAACGAGCCGCGGTACCCGTCGTTCAAGGGCATCATGGCCGCGAAGAAGAAGCCGCTGCAGACGCTGTCCCTGGCGGACCTGAGCGTCGCCCCCGCCGAGGTGGGCTTCGCCGGCGCCACCAGCACGGTGCTGGAGCACTCCAAGCGCCCGCCGCGTTCCGGCGGCACCAAGGTCACCGATGAGGGCTCCGGCGGCGTGCAGCTGGTCGAGTTCCTCGCCACCGAGAAGTTCGTGTGAGGGGTCTGGACATGGCTGAGGTTCTCGTCGTCGTCGACGCCACCCGGGAGTTCGGCGTCAAGAAGGTCACCCTGGAGATGCTCACCCTCGCCCGCGAGTTGGGCACGCCCGCCGCGGTCGTGCTCGGCGGTCCCGGCGCCGCCGAGGTGCTGACCGGCAGGTTGGGCGAGTACGGCGCGGAGAAGGTCTACGCGGCCGAGAGCGCCGACATCGACGGCTACCTGGTGGCCCCGAAAGCCACCGTGCTCGCCGACCTCGTCCGGCGGGTGCAGCCGGCCGCCGTGCTGCTCGCCTCCGGCCAGGAGGGCAAGGAGATCGCCGCGCGGCTGGCGGTCAAGCTGGACAACGGCATCCTGACCGACGTGGTCGCCCTGGCCGCCGACGGCACCGCCACGCAGGTCGCGTTCGCCGGTTCCACCATCGTCAAATCCAAGGTCACCCGCGGCCTGCCGCTGGTCACCGTCCGTCCGAACTCGCTCACCCCGACCCCCGCGGCGGCCACACCGGCCGTCGAGCAGCTCACCGTGCAGGTTGGTGAGGCGGACAAGCTGGCCAGGGTCGTGCAGCGCGTCGCCGAGCAGAAGGGCTCCCGCCCGGAGCTGACCGAGGCGTCCGTGGTCGTCTCCGGCGGCCGGGGCGTCGGCAACGCCGACAACTTCAAACTGCTCGAGGAGCTGGCCGACCTGCTCGGCGGCGCCGTCGGCGCGTCCCGCGCGGCCGTGGACTCCGGGTTCTACCCGCACCAGTTCCAGGTGGGCCAGACCGGCAAGACGGTCTCCCCGCAGCTGTACGTCGCGTTGGGCATCTCCGGCGCGATCCAGCACCGGGCCGGCATGCAGACCTCGAAGACCATCGTCGCGGTGAACAAGGACGCCGAAGCGCCGATCTTCGAGCTCGCCGACTTCGGCGTCGTCGGCGACCTGTTCGCAGTTGTTCCACAGGCCGCCGAGGAGATCCGCAAGCGCAAGTGATGGGAGGCATTTGCGCAGGTGGTGAGTTTCCGACGGCAACGGCGTCCGGAGTTGCCGCCCCGGGCGCCGTTGCCGTTCTGGGCCAGGGCGCTCGTTCAGCGCGCACGACCGCCCGGTCCGGTCTTCGGGATTCGGCACGTGGTGCCGCTCACATGTCCGGCGGAGAGTCGGGGGAGACCCGAGTGAAGAGAAGACCACTGGTTGCCCATCCGGTCGGTAGTGAAGTCGAGGCCCGGCCCCGGCACTCCTGGGCGAATCACTCGCGCAGGTCGTGGTCCTTGCGGCTCTGGACGAAGCGCCGGTAGCTGCGGGTGCGGCGATCGCGCCCGATCGGCTCGATCGCCGCCCACGTGCTGTCGGAGCTCATCGCAGCGGCTCAGCTCTCCCGCATCGGGATCCGCACGCCCCGCTCGGCGGCGACCTGCTCGGCGCGCTCGTAGCCCGCGTCGACGTGGCGGATCACGCCCATGCCGGGGTCGTTGGTCAGCACCCGTGCCAGCTTCTCGGCCGCCAGGGCGGTCCCGTCCGCGACCGACACCTGGCCGGCGTGGATCGACCGGCCGATGCCGACGCCCCCGCCGTGGTGGATCGATACCCAGGACGCCCCGGATGCGGTGTTGATCAGCGCGTTCAGCAGCGGCCAGTCGGCGATGGCGTCCGACCCGTCGAGCATGGCCTCGGTCTCCCGATAGGGCGAGGCGACCGAGCCGGCGTCCAGGTGGTCCCGCCCGATGACGATCGGCGCCTTGAGTTCGCCCGAGGCGACCATTTCGTTGAACCGCAGGCCGGCTTTGTCCCGCTCGCCGTAGCCCAGCCAGCAGATGCGCGCCGGCAGGCCCTGGAACGCGATCTTCTCCTGCGCCCCGCGTAGCCACTTCTGCAGGCGGTCGTTGTCCGGGAACAGCTCCATCACGGCGCGGTCGGTGGCGTGGATGTCCTCCGGGTCGCCCGACAGGGCCGCCCAGCGGAACGGGCCCTTGCCCTCGCAGAACAGCGGCCGGATGTACGCGGGGACGAACCCGGGGAACTCGAACGCCCGCTCGTACCCGCCGAGCCGTGCCTCGTCCCGGATGGAGTTGCCGTAGTCGAAGACCTCGGCGCCGGCGTCCTGGAACTCCACCATCGCCTGGACGTGCCGGGCCATCGAGGCACGGGCCCGGGCGGTGAACTCCTCGGGCTTCCCCTCCGCGTAGTCGTGCCAGTCCTCGACCGAGACACCCTCGGGTAGGTACGACAGCGGGTCGTGGGCGCTGGTCTGGTCGGTGACGATGTCGATCGGGACACCACGACGCAGCAGTTCGGGGAAGATCTCGGCGCAGTTGCCGACCAGCCCGACGGAGAGCGCGCGGCGCTCGCCCTTGGCGCGCAGCACCCGCTCGATCGCGTCGTCCAGGTCGGTGGCGATCTCGTCCAGGTAGCGGTGCTGCACCCGGCGGTCGAGGCGGGCCTTGTTCACGTCGACGATCAGGCAGACCCCGTCGTTCAGGGTCACCGCGAGCGGTTGCGCCCCGCCCATGCCGCCGCAGCCGCCGGTGAGCGTGAGCGTGCCAGCCAGGGTGCCGTTGAAGCGCTTCTCTGCTACGGCCGCGAACGTCTCGTACGTGCCCTGCACGATACCCTGCGTGCCGATGTAGATCCACGAGCCGGCCGTCATCTGGCCGTACATTGTCAGGCCGAGCCGCTCCAGCCGCCGGAACTCAGGCCAGGTGGCCCAGTCGCCGACAAGGTTGGAGTTGGCCAGGAGCACCCGAGGGGCCCACTCGTGCGTCCGCAGCACGCCCACCGGGCGACCCGACTGCACCAGCATCGTCTCGTCCCGCTCCAACGTGGTCAGGGTGCGGACCATCGAGTCGAAGGACTTCCAGTCGCGGGCCGCGCGGCCGGTGCCGCCGTACACCACGAGGTCGTCGGGGCGCTCGGCGACCTCCGGGTCCAGGTTGTTCATCAGCATCCGTAGCGGGGCCTCGGTGGCCCAGGACTTGGCGGTCAGGGTCGTGCCGCGCGGGGCACGGACGGGACGTGCGCCATCCATGGCGTGTCTCCTTGCTTGCCTGGGGGTCAGTTGAACGGTCCGGTGACCGACTCGACGGCGCGAAGCGCGGCCCCGCTGGCCACGAACCGCACGGCGACGTCGATCTCCGGCGAGAGGAAGCGGTCGCGCCCAGGACCGGGGGCCACCTCGCGCAGGGCGTCGATCACCGCGCCGGTGGCGGGGGCGGGGCGCAGCGGCGCCCGCAACTGGATGCCGCGCGCGGCCGTGAGCAGCTCGATGGCGAGCACGCGGGTCAGCGCGTCGACGGCGCGGCGCAGCTTACGGGCGCCGGACCAGCCCATCGAGACGTGGTCCTCCTGCATCGCCGAACTCGGGATCGAGTCGACGCTGGCGGGTACGGCGAGCCGCTTGAGCTCCGAGACGAGCGCGGCCTGGGTGTACTGCGCGATCATGTAGCCCGAGTCGACGCCCGGGTCCTCGGCGAGGAAGGCGTTCAACCCGTGGCTGCGGGCCACGTCGAGGAACCGGTCGGTGCGGCGCTCGGCCATCGAGGCGACGTCCGCAGTGACGACCGCGAGGAAATCGAGCACGTACGCCAGCGGGGCACCGTGGAAGTTCCCGTTCGAGGAGACCCGCCCGTCGCGGGTGACTACCGGATTGTCCACCGCGGCGGCCAGCTCCCGGGAGGCGACCAGCGCCGCGTGGTCCACGGTGTCCCGGGCGCCCCCGGCCACCTGCGGCGCGCAGCGCAGCGAGTAGGCGTCCTGGACACGGGTGCAGTCCGGGCTGCGGTGACTGGCGACGATCGGGCTGCCAGCGAGCACGGTGCGGATGTTGGCCGCGGAGGCGGCCTGGCCCGGGTGGGGGCGCAGGGCCTGCAGCTCAGGGGTGAACACGGCATCGGTGCCGAGCAGCCCCTCCACGCTCATCGCGGCGGTCAGGTCGGCGACCTTGAGCAGGTGGCGCAGGTCGGTGATCGCCAGCACCAGCATGCCCAGCATGCCGTCGGTGCCGTTGATCAGCGCGAGGCCCTCCTTCTCAGCCAAGGAGACCGGCTCGATGCCTGCCTCGCGTAGGGCGTCCCCGGCGTCGCGCAGTTCACCGGCGGCGTCGCGCACAGGGCCCTCCCCCATCAGCGCCAGCGCGCAGTGCGCCAGCGGTGCGAGGTCGCCGGAGCAGCCGAGGCTGCCGAACTCGTGCACGACCGGGTGGATCCGGGCGTTCAGCAGCCGCGCGTACGTGAGCGCGGTTTCGGCACGGACTCCTGTACGGCCGGTCGCCAACGTCGACAGGCGCAGCAGCATCAGGGCCCGGACGACCTCCCGCTCCACCTCCGGCCCCGACCCGGCGGCGTGGCTGCGGACGAGGCTGGACTGGAGTTGGGCGCGCAGCTCGACCGGGATGTGCCGGGTCGCCAGCGCCCCGAACCCGGTGGACACGCCGTAGTGGGGCTCAGCGTCGTCGGCGAGCGCCTCGACGACCTCGCGGCTCCTGCGGATCTCGGACAGCGCATCGGCGGAGATCTCGACGGGGGCGTCGTGGCGGGCGACCGCCACGACGTCGTCGAAGCTCAGCGGGCCGGTGCCGACCGTGACGACGGCAGCGGCCCGACGGGGTTGGGCTGTTCTCATGCCCTCTATTCGAACCGACGACCGAGCCTGCCGGATACGACCGGCGGCCAGGTTCTGTCTCGGATCTGAGATACTGGGTGCATGGCGAACGTCCCCGCCGCGGCCCACGCCATCAGCCTGCTCAAGCTGCTGGCCCGGCACGCCGAACCCCTCCCCGCCGCGTCGATCGCGCGCGACCTCGAGCTGCCGCGGTCCACCGTCTACCACCTGCTGGCGGTGCTGCGGAACGAGGGATTCGTGATGCACCTGGCGGAGGAGCGGCGGTACGGCCTGGGGGTCGAAGCGTTCGCCCTCGGCTCGGCGTACTCCCGTCAGGCCCCGCTGCAGCGCGTCGCCCGGCCGCTGCTGACCCGCCTGGTCGAGACCAGCTCGCACAACGCCCATCTGGCCGTGCTGCACGGCCGCGAGGTGTTCTACGTGATCGAGGAGCGCGCGCCTGGCCGCCCCCCGCTGGTCACCGACGTCGGGGTACGGCTGCCGGCGGCGCTGACCGCGAGCGGCCTGGCCATGCTCGCCGCCCTGCCGCACGCCCAGGTGCGTGCCCTCTTCCCGGGCCGGGACGCGTTCGTGCAGCGGCACGGCGTCGGCGTCACCAGTCTGGCCCAGCTGCGCGCCGAGCTGATCCGAGTCCGGCAACGCACCTATGCCATCGAGGAGGGGCTGGTCACACCCGAGGTTTCCTCGGTCGCCGCAGCGGTACACGACCACACCGGCCACCCGGTCGCGGCCGTGGCCGTGACCTACCCTGCCGCCGACGTGGACGTCGACGGGCAGCGCGAGTTGGCCCGGCAGGTCGCCCGAACGACCGCCGAACTGACCCGGCGCATCGGCGGCCGACTGTGCCCTTAGCCGTGCCCTTGCGCGGTGACGCACACCGCCCGGGCTCGGGTCGGTAGTTGGCTGACGGGTCTGAGGACGCCCGGATTTGCCGATGAGCGTGCACCTGGTCATGCGGCATGCCGCGGCGTTCCCGACGGTCGTGGTGACGGCGTGTTGCGTTGGGCTACTTGGTTCCCGAGGCCCGACCTAACCATTCGAGCGGCTGCGGCGCCGACCGTGGCCAAGCGCACCGCCAACCTCTGCGGCGGACGTGGTGCGGACAGCGCCGGCATCGGGGCCGGGCAGCTGGGTTCTACGTCATCGTTCGCCACAACCCCGGCTCCCACGGCACCCGTCATGACCGGGGCTTTTGCGTCGCGGTTCGACGTGCATATCGACGTAATCACCGACTGGGACTGGGCTGCCGACCGGGACGGCTGGCGGGAGGCAGTGTACTCGCGCCTATGGCGGGACGAGGTTCTCGCGCCGGACTGAAGACGCCGGCGCGGAGGGCTGCGGCGGCTGCGGCGGCGGTACGTCGAGCGAACTCCTCGTCGATGGGTTCGTCGACGACGAGCAGCCGCAGGAAGAAGGGCGCGCCCAGGACCTCGATCGCGGCCCGGGCATCGGTGCTCTGAGGCAGTTCGCCGCGGGCGACGGCGTGGTCGACGACGGCCTCGGCCAGGCCGAACCGTTCGGCGAAGAAGCCGCGGACGATCTCCGCGGCGCGTGGGTTGCGGGGCGCGGCCGCGGCCAGGGCGGTGATCAGGTCGCCAGGTTCGCCGGTCATGCCGCGCCGGACTAGCAACGCCAGTTCCTCGAGGTCGGTGTCGAGGTCGCCGGTGTCCGGGATCGGGACGACCTCACTGGCGTACTCGCTGAGCAGGTCGCCGAGGACGCCCTCCAGGTCGGTCCACCGGCGGTAGACCGACGTCTTGTTGACGCCGGCCGCCTGGGCGATCCGTTCGACGGTCAGCTCGCTGTACCCGTCGACGAGGAGACCATGGGCGGCCGTGAGGACCGCGGCCCGGACACGGGCGCTGCGCCCGCCCGGTCGTTGGCCGGCAGACATCGGACACCTCCCTTAATGCACCGACTGTTGCATTACCTCTCCCCATCATGGCAGACTGAAAAAGCAACACGAGTTGCGATTGGGGAGGATCCATGAAGACCACTGTCTGCGTCGTCGGCGGCGGGCCCGCAGGGCTCGTCCTGGGACTGCTGCTCGCCCGTCAGGGAGTGGAGGTCACCGTGCTGGAGAAGCACGCCGACTTCCTCCGGGACTTCCGCGGCGACACGGTTCATCCCTCCACGCTGGACATGCTCGACGAGATCGGGCTCGGAGAACGGGTGGCGGCGTTGCCAGGGCGCAAGGCCGGCGCGTTGCGCGTCACCTTCGACGACGGCACCTACACCGTCGCGGACTTCACGCGCCTGCCGGCGCCGCACAACTACCTGTACTTCGTTCCCCAGTGGGACTTCCTGGAGATGCTCGCGACCGAGGCGGCGAGGTTCCCCACCTTCACGCTACTTCGCTCCACCACCGTGACGGGCCTGCTCCGCGACGCGTCCGGCGCCGTCACTGGCGTGCGCGCCGCGGGCCCGGAGGGCGAACTGGAGATCGCTGCGTCACTCACTGTCGCCTGCGACGGCCGCGATTCGGTGGTACGCCGCGAGCTCGGCCTGCGGCCAGTCGACTACGGCGCTCCCATGGACGTGCTGTGGTTCCGGATCTCGCGCCGCGCAGGCGACGGCGACGGCTTGGCGATGCGGGTCGGCGCCGGCGGGCTGATGCTCGCCATCGACCGCGGCGACTACTACCAGTGCGCGTACGTCATCGCCAAGGGCGGCTACGAGACGATCCGTGCGGCCGGGCTGGAGGCGCTGCGGGAACAGGTGACCCGGCGGCACCCCGTTCTCGCCGACCGGGTCGGTGAGCTCGCCACCTGGGACGACGTCAAACTGCTGATGGTGAAGGTGAACCGGTTGCAGCGGTGGCACGCGTCCGGCGCGCTGCTCATCGGCGACGCCGCACACGCCATGTCCCCGATCGGCGGCGTCGGCATCAACCTGGCGGTGCAGGACGCCGCGGCCACCGCCCGGATGCTGGGCCCGAACCTCGCCGCCGGGCAGCCGGTCACCGAAGCCGACCTCGCCGCGGTGCAAAAACGCCGGCACTTCCCGACGGTGCTGACGCAGAACATCCAGCGCGCCGCGCAACGGCGCGTCGTCGACCCGCTGCTGCACGCCACCGGCCGGATCGAGGCCCCGGCGCCGATGCGCCTGGCGAAGCGGATCCCGGCGCTGCAAGCCCTGCCGGCCCGGCTGGTCGGCATCGGCGTACGCCCCGAACACGTGCGCTGACCCACCGTTCCGGCAGGCGGATGGCGACGTGATCCACTACGACAAGGACGCACTCTCATCTGCCGGGTAGCGCTCGCCACCTGAAGTGTCGGGCCCTTTCGGCATCCGGATTTGCCGCGCGGAGGGCGTTGGCATCGACGAGGGATGTGACGCACCGTGAGGTATGACTACCTCTCCTGCTCCTGGACTACGTCCGCCGACCCGTCGTACCACCCGAATCACCCACCCTCGGCCTGGGCGACCTCCAGTTCGAAGCCCTGATCACCACCGCACGGCGGCCAACCAACCCAAACGACTTCGCCCTGATCGCCATGCTCGGCCTCCTCGGCCTCCTCGGCCTGCGGATCTTCGAAGCCTGCGGCACCGACATCGGTGATCTCGGCGACGAACACGGCCACCGGGCCCTCCGCGTACGCGGCAAGGGCGGCAAGGTCGTCCTCGTTCCGCTCCCACCCGCGGTCGCCAGGGCCATTGACCGCGCCGTCGACGGCCGCGAGGGCGGTCCGATCCTGCGCAACACCCTGGCGACGCCGGCCAGCCGGACCAGTCCGGCCCGGCGCTGCTCGTCCGGATACGGGCGGTGCACGGTGGTGTGCCGCCCGACCAGGTCGGCGACCCGGCGGGCGAGGGGCAGCCCGAGTGGCTGCCGGAGGGCGGCGGTCAGGGCGGGTGGGTCCGGTGGGGCACCGGAGCGTACGTCCCACAGCGGCGCGGCCGGGCCGCGCCCGTTCGGTACCACCGGTGCGGTCATCCAGTGCGTGTCGGTCTGGACGTGGGACGGCCGGACCCACTTGGCGACCCGGGCGGGGAACTCCGCGCGGGTGAACCCGGCCACGGTCCGGACGACGTAGCCCTCCTGCCGGTCGAGGTCCAGCCGCAGGGCCCGGATGGTCCGCACGTCGAACCTGCCGCGCCACAGCACCGGCGGTACCGGTACGCCCAGCCGCCGGGTGAAGCGGACCGTGGCGTCCCAGTCCAGGCAGTGTTCACCGGCCCAGACGGAGAAGGCGTAGAACCAGCTCGCCAGCGCGTCGTAGCCGATCGAGTGGCGGGCGTGGAGGTTCTCGCCGCAGACCCGCCAGCCGGGTGGGATGGCCTGGGCGATCCGCTCGTGCCGTCCCTTCACCCAGGCTCGGGACGGGTGGTGCCCGGAGTCCGGCGAGCGGGCGTGCAGCCCGTCCGGGTAGAGCGTGGTGTTCTCCCCGTCGAGTTTCTCGGTGACCACCACCTCCTGGCCGGTCAGGCCGGTCAGGTCACCGGTCCGGACGTCGTCGGTGGTGGCGCCGGGTGACCACGGCAGGTGCGGAGTGCGGGGATAGCGCGTCCACATGGTTCCACTCCTGAGCACGTCGTCCCCGCAGGCGTTCCCCCGTCGGCGGCGTCAGTGACGGTAGGTGTCGTACCGGTGGCTGATCAACGGGAATTCACCTGTCGTCCGCCGACCCTTTCGAGGCACGCCGGGTGCGCTCAGACGGCTTCGGGATGGGGGCCGTTGACTGCGCGCCCTCCATCGACGGGCAGCACGACGCCCTTGACGGATCCCGCGGCGGGGGAGAGCAGGAAGGCGACGGCGTCTGCCACCTCGCGGGGCGTGCCGATCCTGCCCAGCGGATGCAGGGCGGCCATCTGGACGTCGATCTCGGGGTGCTCGGCCCGGTACTTTCGGCAAGGGCAGCGCCGGCGCGCAGAGCGACGCCGACGACCGACCCCGGCGGATGGGAGGCCTGGAGCCAGCCGGCGACCGCCCCGGCGTCCTCCCACAGTTCGCGCCGCCTCCCACCGGGCCGGACCCCGGTAGCTGCACGGTGGTGGCGCCAGGAGCCGCCTCCTCGAGCAGGGCGGCCAGGCCCATCACCATGCGCGTAAGGCCCTTGCTCATCCACCCCGGATCACGGTCGCCTCATTACCGGCAGGACGTCATCACGCTACGTGCCAGCGGGCTGCGGCTCGTCGAGCAGGCCGAACTCGGCCAGGCGCGCCAGGAGGGAGTCGAAGCGGTCGGTGGTCATCCGTTTCGCCTCGATCTCCTCGGGTGTCTCGAGCGCGCGACCCCGGCGGGTCCACACGCGGCCGGTCGTTCGGTCCGCCATCGTGAACGAATCCGCCCTCGATGGACCTCGCATCAGCAGTGCCACCGTATCGGCGCCAGTCACCACGTTGTCGATCGATCGATGATCGAGCGTGTAGGCGGCTTCAGCCACCGCCTCCCAGATGGTCGTCGGGGTCGACACCTCGAGTCCCGAGCGGACGTTTGCCGGAGGTCGCGGTTGATGCAGCTCGTGTCCGATGCGCCCGTGCACGATCAGGTTGGTGAGTGGCCACCGGTGATCGTGAGGACGGTCGAACGCTTGGTCCGGGTAGAGGTGTAGCCGGATGCGGAACCCACGATCGAGGGCGTCATACAGCACGATCTGGTCGATGTTGTCGAAGTGCTCCGCCATGGCGAACAGATCGGGATCGCACCGCACGCGATCGAGCAGCGCCGACAGGACCCGCGGACGTGCCGCACGACGCAGGACGGCGAGGTTCACGTCGTGAGCCACCTCCAGGTCGTCCCATGGCAGCGCCGGGATCTCGTCCAGCCATGTCAGGTCGGCATCGTCGTGTTCGGTCACATCGACCTCGGTCGGGGCGGCAGCGGCGGGTGTTCGATGTGACGCGCGATCCGAGCCGCGTCCCACAACGCGGCGAGGGCGATCGAGCGAGGACAATGGTAATAAGCCTCCTCCACCTCGATGACGAGGCCCTGGATCATCCTGAGCTTGGGGTCGATGCGCTCGCCGCGGAGGTCATCCACGAGCTCGAGGACCCGGTCCTGATCCACCACGCGGGCGACCCCGTTCACTCGCACAGTGTCGTTCACGCCGGGAATGAAGAAGATCAAGCCAACCTGGGGATTGGTCTGGATGTTCCCGAGGCTCTGGAACAACCGGTTGCCCCACCGATCGGGGATGAGGAGGTGTCGATCGTCGAGCACCCGGACGAACCCGGGTTCGCCACCGCGCGGCGACGCGTCCGCCGCGCCGGTGCCGTCGGCCGTGGCCATCACGAGGAACGGCGACAGGCTGATGAACTGCTCGATCCAGGGGTGGAGCGTGCCGCGCACCTTGGCCGCGACCCGGGGCTTGGGTTCACCGAAGATCCGGCGGAACGGTTGAGGATCCGCGGCACGCGATGCCCACGTGGCGCCCCGGCTCCCCCTGGACACGTCGGCGCCGAGTACAGAGGTATCGAGATGCTTGAGTGACTCCAGTACCAGAGTGGCAATCGCAAAGCGCGGATCGTAGCGATCAGCGGCCTCGGGAACGGCGACGACCGTCATCTGGGCTGACACGCCAGCGAGGACGCCGTTGAGTGAGTCCTCGATCACCACGCATTCGTCGGGTGACGCACCGAGGGCGGCGGCGGCCCGGAGATAGGCGCCCGGGTGGGGCTTGCCGTGTTCGTCGTCTTCGGCCGAAAACACGGCATCGAAGGATCGGTCGAGGCCGGCGCTCGCGAGCGCATGCCGAATCACCGACTCCGGCGACGATGACACGACGGCGATCGCCCTCGATACACGCGCACACGTCGCGACGGCGTGATCGGCGCCGGGCTTCACCGCCACTCCCTCCCTCAGCCTGCGGCACACCGCGGCGACGATCTGCTGCTGGACGTCGTCGGGGTCGGCTCGAATGGTGGCCCGATCGAACCAGTAGGCCACCATGTCCTTTTGCCGCATCCCGCGCGTCGCCGCCTGCATCTCCGTCGTGAGGTGCAGGCCGAGCGGACCGAACACTTCACGCTTTGCCGCGTCCCAGATCGGCTCGGAGTCGATAAGAAGCCCGTCGAGGTCGAATAGGACGACCGGTTGCATCAGCTGAGGCGGTCTTCGATGACGCCCATCGCGATGAGCTCCCGACACCACTGCTCGAATACCTCGCGTCGCATCTGACGCTTCGATCGGCGTGTCGCGGATTCGCCCTGCTCGCCGACTCGCCAGAAGAACGTGCCGGCAGAGGCCTCCAGCGGCTCGAACTCGCCGGGGACCGCACCGGCCAGGGCTTCGGCCTGCTCGTCGGCGGACAGCTCCGACGCGCGGTCCTCGCGGAACAGGACCGGTGCTCGTTCCTTCTCCGCCGGGCCGCGGAGGATCAGCGACACGGTCCCGGCTTCGACGAGCGGCGTCGAGTGGACGGCCTCGTGGTGGATCGTGAACACGTCGCCCGGACCGTCTTCATGGATCCACACCGGCACCACGTCGTCGAGCGACGTGCCGGCGTCGAAGTCACCGCTCACCCGGTAGGTGCGGTGGAGGTAGCGGCCTCGGAGCACCAACGTGCTGAACGAGAAGCGGTGTTGATGTGCCAGCTCCTCCTGGTACTGCTTCGACAGGCGGAGCCTGAGGCGGAACTGCCGTTCAGGGTCATCACAGAGGACGATCTTGTCTTCGACCGCGTCCTCCTCGCACTTGGACCAGAGCACAGGGTCGGCGGGTGCGCCGTAGACCAGCGCCGTCATCAGGTCTCGATCCCCCGCTATCTCGCGTAGCATGGCCTCGCAGCGCGACGCCGTCCCATCAAGGTCGCTCCAGTCGAGTCGGTCGACTTCCGGGAAGAGGCTGGCGGATGTGGTCTGCATGCCCAGTTGCTCCTTCTTGGCGATCACGCGAGGACGAGGCGGTTGAACCGCTCCTGCACGGACTGGAGTGCCTCGTCGCCGAGGCCGACCTTTGCCCGACGCTCCGCTGGCTCCTGCTCGGCTCCGAACCTCCACCAGACCCGTCGGGTCTCGGCATCGAGGATGATCGACCGCGACTTCACGGCGGGTCCCCGGAGGAAGAGCGAGAACGTATCGGGCTTGGTGAAGGTGGTGTGGATCACAGAGTCGTGGAGAGAGTAACAATTGCCTGGTCGTTCGTCGCGCACGAGCATCGGCTCGATTACCTCGAATGCCTTCTCGGCTGGTTCCGACCGGGTGAGATCCATGACGCCGAGCGCGTCCTCTTCCGACCACGAGGCGTAAAGGTCGGTGTCGAGCCGATGCCACGTGTGCCGGTAGCCCCCGGTCAGGATCACGCTCGAGAACGAGAACCGGTGGTCGTGAGGCCGGTCGCGATGGACGTCGGTCGAGCAGTGGAGGCGCAGGCGGAAGCCCCGGTCCGGCGCGTTGTGGAGCACGAGATAGTCGAGCAGCTCATGATGCTCCGCCATCGCGCGCAACGCCGGGTCGTTGAGCGAGCGGTCCACCATGTCGGCGAGCACCGCCTTGTCGGCGGCGATCCGTTGGATGAGGTCTCGCGTTCGTCGACCGGTCTCCTCGAAGTCATCCCAGTCGAACTGGGCGTGCTCGATTTCGGCTAGCAGGGAGGACATCGTTCCAACTCCTCGTTCGTTCTTCCGTAGTGAGCCGTGGATGCTTTCGGCGGGCAGACGATCAGTCGCCTCGGTCCCGCTCCCATCGGGTCAACGCCGCGTCCAGCACCTCGACCATGACGTCAAGATCGTCGTCGGAGATCACGAGCGGCGGGTGGATATTGAGAACGTCCGGCGCCATGCCCGTCGCCGCGACGATGAGCGCGGCCTTCGGGTGCACCGTCAGGCACAGCTGGCGGACCTCAGGCGCGGTGACGCCGGCCAGTTCGACCCTGGCCGCGGCACCGAACGCGGCGGCGCCGCGCACCGTCTCGGGATGGCGCTCGCGCACCGCGTTGAGCCGGTCGAGCATGCGCTCCTCGAGGCGAGTCATGTCGGCGGTCGGGTCGGCCCAGCCATCCCAGCGGTCCAACACGGCCTGCACCACCGCGAGCGCGTGCGGGATGCCGATATACGTGGAGGAGTGGCTGCCCGGCCGGTACGTCTGCGGGTCCGCCAGCGGTTCACGAGCCCACACCGCGCTCAGCGCCGCCGCACCGTTGGTCAGTGCCTTGCTCGTCACCACGATGTCCGGTTCGACACCGGCACGCTGGAAGCCCCAGCGCGGGCCGGTGCGGTGCATGCCGGTGAAGATCTCGTCCGCGATCACCACGGCGCCGTTGGCCCGCGCGTGCTCGACCGCCGCGCGCAGCAGCCGCGGGTCCGGCTCGACCATGCCGCCGACATTCTGGATGGACTCGAAGACGAGAGCACTCACGCGCCGGCCGTACCCGGCGCCGCCGACTCCTGTCAGCTCCGAACCCCACCGCGTCACCGCGCGGACACATCCGCTGGCACAACCCGCCGCCGCGCCGTCGTGGTGGACGCACCGCCCGCAGTCGGGGCTGGGCAGGCGGACCACCTCAAGACCCCAGGCCGCTAACAGTTCGCGGTAGCGCGGGCTCGAACTGAGCATGCTGGTGACCCCGGACCGACCGTGGAAGGCACCCTCGAACACCAGGACGGTGCCGGGGCCTACGGCGCTGAAGGCGATCCGCAGCGCGGTCTCCATGCCCTGCGCCCCGCCGAGATCCAGCTCCACCCGACCGGAAGCGCCGAGCGCGCCACCGAACAGCCGCTCCAGCCGTTCCAGTACGGACACGCGAAGCTCGGATTCGCAGAACGACGGCAACGCCGGCAGCTGCTCGCAGGCACGCAACGCGTCGCGCAGGATCTGCGCGTCGTAGCCCCACGCCACAGTGCCGTTGGCCGCCTCCGCGTCCAGGTAACGGCGGCCGTCGGCGTCGGTCAGATAGCAGCCGTCCGCCCCGACGAACCGAGGTACCTGGGCCGCGCGGTAGATGAGGTTGCCCGCCCCGACATGCGCGGGAATGTCCCGGCGCGTGGCCGGGATCGTGGAAAGGGTCATCGAGCGCTCAACCATTCGTCCGGCCGCGCCGTGGGGATCACGGCGGCAACGTTCGGCTCATTGCATTCGATCCAGCAGGTGAGCACGGTCAGCAGGTCCCACCGCGCGGCGCCCGGTGGCAGCGGGACGCGCGCCAGGGTGGCCAGCCACTCGCCGATGTGCTCACGGCTGTCAAACCGACGGGCGTGCGCACCCCACTCGTCATCGCGGTGCCGCAGGCGCTCCAGACTGGCCCGTAGGTCGAGATCATGGGCCGGGATCTGCGCCTCCAGGTCGGCCACCAACGTGGCCACCCGCTCGGCGGCCCGCTCCAGTACGGCAGGGTCGGTCTGCGCCCCCTTGGTCAGCGCCTCGGCGCACCAGTCCCATCCGGCATCGAAGGCGAACAGCTGCAACTGCCGCACCAAGTCGGCCGGGTCGTCTGCGGTGTGGATGAAGTTGAACAGCCCGTTGACCCGACCGAACCGCTGGCGCAGATCGGCCCGGTGGGCGCCGGTCGGGTCGGCGGCGCCCTTCTGGGCGGTCAGGCGGACGCTCGCGGGCAGCCAGTCGGGCCGCTGGTGATCGGTGAGCAGCACCAGCAGGCTGTCCCCGGAGCCCAGCAGATGGTCGACCACCGCGATGCGCTGCTCCGAGGCGGCGTTGAACTGGTACCGCCACACCTCGCGGGTCAGCAGTGGATCGAACCGGGCGGTGGTCGCCGCCACCGGCAACCATCCGCGCTCCCGCAGCGTGTCGACGATCAGCTGGCATCGCCGGCCGGCCACCGCGTCGGGCTTGAGCACGACAAAGGCCAGGTCATGCGCCACCGACAGCGCGCCGACCGTCGAGAAGTGCAGCAGTCCCTCGCGCAGGTACGGGTCCACCAGGTACAGCCGGTGCTTCTTGTCGTCCGCGGTGAGCGAACGCAGCACGTCGGACGAAACCGCGCTCGTGCCTGGCGGGCTCAGAGTGTCGAGGTCAGACATGGTCCATCCGCCATCCGCCGAGAGATGTCGCCTGGCCGTCGACGGCCACGACCGGGCTGCCGTCGACGTGCCGGTCGGTCGTCAGGGCCAGCCGGCCGGCCGCGTAGGCCAGGACCGTCCACTCCAGGCAGGGGCGGTCGCTTGCCTCTTTCTGCCGCAGTTCCTGCTCCCACGCGTCCTCCGGCGTCGCCGCGCGCCCGGCGGTGGACACCGGCGGGCCCTGGCAGAGCACGGCACCACCGTCCTGACTCTCGTCAACGAGAAAGCATGAGGTACGCGTGGACGCGTGGCCGAGTCCGATCGCCGTGCGCACCGGATCGCGCCCGATGAGCACCCGGCGGCCGGCGTCGTCGAGCACGCTCAGGTCGCCGGGGTGCTGGTTGATGACGCGGCCGCGGTAGCGGTCGAGAAGGTCACCCTCGATCCACCGGTGGTAGGCGAGCACGATCAGGTCCAGGTCGCCGTGCTGGTCCTCCCATCGGCGCATCCGCTGGCTCAGGCCGTCGTGCCACAGCCGGGCACGGCGACGGTACTCGGCACGCGCGGCCGCGTCCGTAGCCGCCGAGGCGAGGCCGCACTGCTCGTCGAAGTCGCCCGGCCAGGCCTCGATGCCGTGATCATGGGCGACCTGCAGCGCCTTGACCGTGGCGCCGTGCGACGCGACGAGACACACCTCGACCGTGTCCGGCTGGCGCCGGGCAAGGTCGATCAACGTGCTCAGATTGGCCCCCGTGGCCGACACGAGCACACCCACCCGAATAGGCCCACTCGCGCTGAGCCTCGGCAGAACGACGGGGACGGGCGCGCTCACCGGCCGCTCGCGACGAGCTCGCCCCACGCGGCCGTGGCCGTCTCGGTCAACCGCTCGTCCTCTTCGATACAGAGGGCGCGTTGTGCCGTGCCGGCCGCCAGTGTCCACAGCTCAGAGCCGACGATGTCGCGGTCAACGGCGTTGCGCATCTGGCGAGCCAATGGCTGCGAGCCGGCGGCGACCACGCCAAGCTCCTGGTACCACAGGCCATTGTCGGCGTTGGAAAACAGTTCCTGGCCGCCGAGGCGGGCCGAGTCGCACCGATCCGTCATGATCATCGAGTTCTCGATGCCCATGAGACGTACCGCGCGCGCCGCGATCGCGCCGTCGACGTGCTCACCGTCGAAATTGATGCACGCGGCCAGCCGTCCCGCAGCCGCCTCGTTCATGATCGCCGCCGGCACGGGACCCGCGATCTCCGCCATGTCGGACAGTGTCCAGTTGGGAAGGTCGTAGGCGGCGATGGTCGCGTCGCGCGTCTGCCGTGCCTTGCTGGTCCGAAAAGCGTGCCGAATGTTGAGTGGCATGTCGTTGAACAGGTGGTCGGTGATCACGCGCGCGCCGGACCCGTCCCACGACGTCGACCACGCCAACTCCACCATCTCGGTAACCAGCTCGGCGCTGCGCTGCGGGTCCGCGCGGGTGAAGTGGCCCAGCGCCGGACGGACGCCATGCTGCACGAGCGTGGGTACGATCCAGTCGAAGCCGGGATGGCGCGCGAGCACCTCGCCGTAGAAGTCGGAGGCAGGTGTGAACGCGTCGGGCGACATCACCATGTAGACCAGGCCCAGGTTGCCCAGCCGCGCCAGGCGCTCCCATTCGTGTTTGGTCGGGGCCCATACGGTCGCGGCGGGGGTGCCACCGTGGCTGGCCAGCAACGGGCCCTCGAGAGCGATGCCCCCCACGTGCGGTAGTCGGCCCGCCCGGCGCAGTGCCGCGAACCGGTGCATGAACCGTTCGAAGTCGTCGAGCCGGTCGCGGTGCAGGTAGAGCGTGGGGATGCTCACGACCGACTCGGCGACGCACATCTGCTCCAACAGCTCCAGGTCGAGCTGGGCGAACTCGGAGAAGTCCACACCGGCGAAGCCGTGGCAATGCACTTCCACCGGCAGCCCGGCGAATTTGCCGAGCTCCTCACTTGAGATGTTGTCCATTCGTCTCACATCGATTCGGCAGGCGTTGGCGACAGGCACCGCCGGCGGCGTAACGCATGCTGAACCCGCCATTGACTCCACCCGTAAGCCCCTGGACGTTGATCGCTCGCCGTCCACATCGTTGTGGATGGCCGAGCGTCTATCGACGACGCCGGAGCGCAAGGAGCGGCTTCGCGGCTCGTCGATAAGTTGGCATCTATCTTGCGTTGCATCCTAACCACAGCGCGACGCCGGATGTGGCCCCGCGATGACTCGACTTTCGCACTTTCGGTGGTTCGCTGCGGCGTGGCGGGGTGACACGCAGGGCCGTTGTGTGTTCGACAGCAGCGTCTTGAGCTGGGGTTATCTGGGGTGATTGACCTCTGTGGAGGCGTCCCGAGCGGGTGAGATCGCGTAGGCGACTGCACGCTTCCAGACACCTTTGCGGACCTCGCCCGCGATGTCAGCACGCCCGATCCAGGTATTGTCCGCAGTCACCACCCTCACCGACGCGCCCGCTCGCCCGGTGGCCGAGGGTGAACGGCCGGATCTGCGCATGCGCCCTGACCAGGGGCGCAGTGATGCCCGCGAGCGACTGTTGCGGTCGATCGACCGACAACATTGGTTGGATGTGAAAGCTCTTTGATCTTGCTTGTGTCGACCATGGTTGACGATCGCAGCCCCGTCATGAACGATTGTCGGGGTGCCGCCGCTCATGGGCTGTCGAATTTCGGGGGAGATACGCCAGATGAGCCTACCGACCAACGTGGACGCGGTCGTCTTCGACCGCGATGGTCCACTCGTGGAGACGGGGTCCGGCTTGAGTCGGGCCGAATCCGCTCGCTGTCGCGAGCACGGGCACGAGTTCGGCGATGAGCAGAAGCAGCTCCTCATCGCCCGTACGCTGGAGGCCGGCGGCGACGCGATGGCGGAGTACGTCGGCCTTGCCGGCGCTGGGCCGACGCCGGCCGCGCACCTGGCCGACCTCGTTCGGCGGGAGCTCAAGGCGGGCGCGCCGGCGCTGCCTGGGGCTCGGCGCATCGTCGAGTCGCTCATCGACCACGGGGTGCCGGTGGCGGTGGCGAGCAACAGTCCACGGCACTTCGTGGACGCCGCCCTTGGCTCCGCCGGCCTGCTGGACCTGTTCGACGTGATCGTGTCGGCTGAGGATGCGCCTCGCGCCAGGCCCTCTCCGGACCTCTGTCTGGCCGCCTGTCGTCTCCTGGACGCCGCACCCGAGCCCAGTGCCGCCTTTGCGGATTCGCGGACGGGCGTGGCATCCGCTCAGGCTGCCGGCATGGTCGTGGTCGGCGTTCCGTCGGTGCCGGGCACGGTGCTGGACGTGCACGAATCGTTCGCCGCGTTGGCCGGCGAGGCGCTGGTGGCCTGGGCCGCGACGTGTACGACCCGTTTCGCCATGGCTGAGAATATCGCGTGCAGCGACTGTGGCGACTGCCGTTATGACCTCGAAGATATCGTGCAGGATGCGAGAGATTCCACTCTCTCGGCGCACGCATTGTAGCATGTCAATGGGCTGACACGATTTCGATGTCCCTGTCGACGAGGCCACGGACGACATCGTCGAACTGCTCGGGCAGCTCGCCGAGCCCGACCTGGTCCAGGTGGTGGGATGACGTCTCCCTGGCTCACCCGGACCGCACCCGCCTCACCCCGCTACGCACCACGGAACGCTCGCTGGAAGGGACGCGTGAGCTGATGCTGGACGCCTTGAACCGCATGACGATCGACTGGTCCGACCTGCCGAAGGCGCGACAACAGACCAAGGAGGTCTTGCTCGCGCTGGCCGAGGACAAGCAGGCTCTCGGTGAGCTGCTGGCCCGTGCCCGCGAGGAGGAGGACCTGTTCGACAAGTGCGAGCACCACAAGCTGCTTGACAAGCTGGTCATCTACGACGCCCTTGACCGCGGGTTCCGGATCCGGGTCCACGTCTCCACAGATGATCACCGGGACCGGCCGCACGATCACCGGTTCTCCTTCACCTCGCTGATCATGCGTGGCGGGTACCGACACGTGCGCCACCAGTTGGTCGGG
Source organism: Micromonospora sp. B11E3 (assembly GCF_039871625.1). Classification (NCBI taxonomy): domain Bacteria; kingdom Bacillati; phylum Actinomycetota; class Actinomycetes; order Micromonosporales; family Micromonosporaceae; genus Micromonospora; species Micromonospora sp. B11E3. The sequence continues at coordinate 44,084 of NZ_JBDPMC010000020.1, forward strand.
CGGGCCGAGGACATCCCGGACGACGTGCAGAACGACTGGGAGGCCCGCGACACCGACGTGCGGGTCGTCCCGCTGTTCGTGACGAACGAGGTCGAGGGCAACTGCTACACGCTGCACCACAACGAGATTCACACGACGTTCACCACGCCGAATACGGTGTCGCTGTTCCTGCGGGGTCCCGCCGAGAAGGAGCGGTCCATCATCACCGAGCGGGAGACCGGCAAGGTCTGGTGGCGGTTCGGTGAGGACAAGGAGAAGGAGTCCCGCCGGGCAAGCAAGCGCATTTCCAAGGAGTACTTCGACGATCTCGCGCAGCGGCTGCGCGCGCTGGAGGTGCTGTGATGACCACCCTGACGAGCACGAGTGCGGAGGCCGACGCCGTCGCGTTCATGGAGTCCCTGCCCGTGGTGCGCTGGGACGACATCGAAGCGGCCGCCGAGGTCACCGAACGCATCGCCCGCCGCATCGGCGAGGACAAGGACCTGTTGCGCCTGCTCGTCGACCGGGTGCTGCGCACGCCGGAGCTGCGCGAGAAGTGTGAGTGTCACGCGCTCGACGACAAGATCGTTATCTGGGATGCGCCGGAGAAGGGGCTGCAGATCCGACTGCGGCTAGCTAACACCGATCAGTACGAGAGCGTGCACAACCACCGGTACAGCTTCACCGCTCTGATCCTCGCGGGCGCCTACAACCACACCCTGTACGCCACGGACCAGCCGTTGGATGAGACGGCCGACGTGACCCGGTTCTGGCCGCACTTCCTGCGCGAGGAGCGGGCTGGCCGGTGCATCACGCTTGACCATGAGCAGTTGCACACGACGATCGCCGAGCCGGAGACCGTCTCGCTTGTCATCCAGAGTACTGCCCAGAAGCAGCGAGCCTTCATGATTCGCCGGGACGACGGGACGGTGTCGTACCGCTACGGTGCCGCGGACGAAACCGCTGAACGCCGGGCCGAGGTGCGCATGAGCGACGAACGGCTCCAGCACTGGATCGCCCGCCTGTACGCGCTTGGCGTCCTTTGAGCATCACGGAGGGCGTGCTTCGCTACGGCGGCTCGCCGTGGCAGCGCGTCGACATGTACCGGGCTGCGGCGCGCGAGGATGGTCCGCGGATCGTCCTCGTGCACGGCGGGTTCTGGCGCCATGACCGAACGGCTCGCGACCTGGAGCCGCTGGCCGTGGCCATGGCTCGGCGGGGCTGTCAAGTGGCGGTCGTCGAGTACCGGCCGGTGTGGGATGGCGGTACGTGGCCGGGTGTGGCCGAGGACGCCACGGCCGCCCTGGACACGCTCGTGCACGACGACAAGGAGTGGGCGAACGGCCGCTTCGTCGCCCACTCGGCGGGAGCGCACGTGCTGTTGTCCGGCCTTGCAGGCCGAGCCGGCGGGCACCGGGTCGTCCTGCTCGCGCCGGTCGTCGACGTGGCGCTCGCCGCAGCCCGCGGGCTGGGCGACGGCGCGGCGGCGGCGCTGACGGTCGCACACGTGCGAAAAGGCGGGGCGGTCGGGGACGCCACTCCGCGGCTGGGCCCGGCCGACGTGTCCATGATGGACGTCGTCGTGGCCGACGAGGACCAGGCGGTGCCCCTCGACGTGGTCACGACGCAGGTGGCGGCGTGGACGGCAGCGGGCCTGCCCGTACAGGTGCGCGATATGGCCGGCACCGGGCACATGCACCTGGTCAATCCGCAGCGACCGGCTGGTGCGGAGATCGTCGCCAGCCTGGCTGCGGTCTAGCTCTGCAGGACGGGAGAACCACGGTGGATTCGCCGCCTTCGCCACAGCTGACCGATACCGTGCGTTTCAACGTCCCGGAGATCGAACGGCTCTTTCCGCACGTCCTGCTCGAAGCTTGGCAGGAGGCGGTGTGAGCACTCATGTCTGCGTCTGTAACCGCGTCACCGAGGACGAGATCGTCAGCTGGATTCAGCGAGGTGTCGTCACGATCGACGGCCTCGGCGAGTACTGCGACGCCGGCACCGGCTGCGGCGACTGTCAGGACATGCTCGAAGAGTTGATCGGGGATTTTCAGACCGACGAGGTGGCCTCGCGACCCGCGCCGGAGGCACGCGGCTGCGCGCTGTCCGACGTGATCCATGGAATCCGGCAAGGGGCCTGGAATGATCGAAAAGCCTGATCGCCGAGCGACGCGGCGCACACCGGCTCGCCTCGTCACCGAGTGGGCAAGGTCCTCGCCTTCATCGATCGCTGTGGTCTGTGGCGGGCGCAGCATGACCTATCAGCAGCTCGACGAAGCGTCGGACGAACTCGCCGCCCGGCTCGCGGCTGCCGGCTCGAGCCCGGAGCGGCTGATCGCGGTCGCGTTGCCGCGCACCGTCGAACTCGTGGTCGCCCTGCTCGCGATCGGCAAGACCGGCGCCGCGTACCTGCCGCTGGATCCGGCGCACCCCAGCGCTCGGAACCGGCGCATCGTGGAGGCCGCCCGGCCGTCGCTGCTGGTGACCGACAGCGCCACCGAAACCACGATCGCGTTCGCCGATCAGGCGCGACGCGTCCTGATCGACGTGCCTGCCGAAGACCAGGATCTGGTACGGCAGTCGACGTGGCCGGAACCGTCCGAGGCGCACGCCTTCTACGTTCTCTACACCTCGGGATCCACCGGAGTCCCCAAGGGGGTGGTCAACACCCTCGGCAATCTGATGAACCTCCTCGACGACTTCGTGGAACGGCTCGCCCTGAGCCCCGGTGACCGGTTCTTGGCCGTCACCACCATCGGCTTCGACATCGCAGGCCTCGAACTGTTCGCCCCTCTGATGAGCGGCGCGCGCCTGGTGCTGGCCACGGGAGAGGAACAGGGCGATCCAATCGCGCTGGCATCGCTTCTGACGCGGGACATCACAGTCGTCCAGGCGACGCCGGCCATGTGGCAGAGCCTGCTCGACACGGCGGAACCGGATCTCACCGGCATCCGGGTTCTCGTCGGTGGCGAATCTCTGCCGCCGCCGCTGGCGCGCCGGCTACGCGCTGCCGCGGCAGAGGTGACAAACGTCTATGGACCGACCGAGGCGACGATCTGGTCGACCACCCGCAGGCTGGACGCCGCGCTCGAACTGGGCCATGGCACGGTGCCGATCGGCACGCCGATCCGGGAGACCGGAATCCGCGTGCTCGACGAGAAGCTCGCCCCGGTCGCCGTCGGCGCCATCGGTGAGCTCTACATCAGCGGTGCCGGCGTCGCCCGTGGCTACCTTGGGCAACCCACTCTGAGCGCCCAGCGTTTCGTAGCTGATCCGAACGGCGCACCGGGCACCCGGATGTACCGGACGGGCGATCTCGTACGGCAGCGTCCGGGTGGGGATCTCGAGTTCGTGGGCCGGGCCGACACGCAGGTCAAAATCCGCGGCTTCCGGGTGGAGTTGGGTGAGGTCGAGGCCGCCGCGACCGTCATCCCGGGCGTCACGCGCGCGGTGGCCATGCTTCGCGAGGATCGGCCCGGCGACCGGCGCATCGTGTTGTACCTGGTCGGCGCGGCCGGAGACCTGCCCGAGCCGGCGGAGACTCGCGCACTTCTCGCGAAGGCGCTGCCCGACTACATGGTGCCGTGGACGATCGTCAACCTCGACCGGCTGCCGTTGACGCCCAACGGCAAGACCGATCGTGCCGCCCTCCCGGCGCCCGCGCTGCCAGTGAGTCCGGGCGGCTCGTATCGCAATGCCACCGAGCGCCGGCTGGCCGCATTGATCGCCGCGGTGCTCGGGCTCGACTCGGTCGGCGCCTCCGACGATTTCCTCGAGCTCGGTGGGGACTCGCTCCTGGCCGCGAAGCTGATTGGGCTGGTACGCCGGGAGATGGGCGCCGTGTTGTCCATGCGGCAGATCTTCACTCGGAGCACAGTGCGGGAACTCGCCGACGTGCTTGTCGGCGGTGAGGGAGCGGCGGCGGCGCCGGCTGGGATACCGGTCCTTCAGCCACGTCCGCAGCGCATCCCGCTGTCGTTCGCCCAGCAACGGCTCTGGTTCCTCAGCCGGATGGAAGCAGGCAGCGGTTCCTACATTCTTCCGCTGACGCTGTGGGTTCGGGGTCCGCTGGATACAGCAGCCGCGGTGGCCGCGTGGGGCGACGTGAGGGCCCGGCATGAGACCCTGCGCACCCTTTTTCCCGAAACCGACGACGGAACACCCGTGCAACGCGTGCTCACACCCGAGGAGTGCACCGCAGAACCGCAGGTGCTGCGATGCGCCACCCGTGAGGAAATGACCGCCCGTCGCGATGAGCTGCTCCACCATGGATTTGACCTGTCCAGCGAGCCGCCGGTCCGGGCTTATGTGCTGTCGACACCTGCGGACGAGCATGCCGTGCTCTTCGTCTTCCACCATGTGGCTTGCGACGGCTGGTCGATTGCGCCGTTCGTTTCCGACTACCTCGCGGCCTACGGCGCGCGGCGGGCCGGTCATGCGCCCGCGCTGCGGCCCCTGCCCCTTCAGTACGCGGATTTCGCCGTCTGGCAACGCGACCAACTCGGTGGCGCCACCGACCCGTCCAGCGTAGCTGCTCGTGACCTCGGCTACTGGCGAGCGGCGTTGAACGGGCTCCCTGATCAACTCGTGCTCCCGTACGACAGGCAACGTGCCGCGCGATCGTCGCACCGCAGCGGCACCGTCGACCTGAGTGTGGATGCCGGCTTGCACGAGCAGCTGACGCGTCTGGCGCGCGACGGCGGGGCGACGCTGTTCATGGTGTTCCAGGCGGCGCTGGCCGTGGTCTTGTCGCGGTTGGGCGCGGGACCGGACATCCCGATCGGAAGCCCTGTGGCGGGCCGCAGCGACCCCGTTCTCGACCCGATGGTGGGTCTTTTCGTCAATACGCTCGTCCTGCGTACCGACACGTCGGGCGATCCGTCCTTCGCCGAGCTTCTGGCTCGGATCCGCGACGCCGACCTTGCGGCATTCGACCACGACCAGTTGCCGTTCGAAGTGCTGGTGGAGGCGTTGAACCCGGTCCGAACTCCGTCCAGGCATCCGTTGTTCCAGGTGCTTCTGGCCGCGCAGGATCGCCGCCGTCCCACGCTCACCGTGGAGGACTTGACCGTCGAGGTGGACGAGTCGGGTGCGAAGGCCGCCACCTTCGATCTTTCGGTGAGCTTCACCCCGGCGACCGGGGAGGATGGCGCTCCGGGCGGCGTCGATCTCTCGATCGACTACGCCGTGGACCTCTTCGATCATTCTACGGTCACTCGGCTCGGCGGATACCTGCTGCGGATCCTCCAGTCCGCGGTGGGCGATCCGGACGTCCCTGTGCATGCCCTTCCCATGCTGTCCGCCGCTGAGCGCCGGCAGGTCTTGGAGGGCTGGAACTCCACGCGGCGAACGGTGGACGGCATGTTGCTGCCCGAAATGCTGCAACGCCAGGCGGCCCGCTCACCCGGTGCTGTCGCCGTGCGTTTCGAGGAGAGCTCGCTGAACTACGCGGAGCTCGACGAGCGCTCGAACCGCCTCGCCCGGCTGATCATCGGCCACGGCATCGGTCCCGAGGCGGTCGTGGCCGTGGCGGTTCCTCGGTCGATCGAGCAGGTCATCGCGGTGCTCGCCGTCGTCAAAGCCGGTGCGGCGTATCTGCCTGTCGATACCGGTTACCCGGCGGATCGCATCTCCTACATGCTGGGTGACGCCGCGCCGGCCTGCGTGCTGACTGCCGGCGGCGCTCCGATCGACGACCTCGGCTCACTCACGATCGATGTCCGCAGCCCGCAGATCCGCGCCCAGCTCGATGCACTCTCCGGCGCGGACATCGCCGGCGGCGAGCGGGTGAGCCCGCTTCGGCCGTCGCATCCGGTTTACGTCATCTACACCTCGGGGTCGACCGGCCGGCCCAAGGGGGTCGTGATGCACCACGCGGCCCTGGTCAATCTGCTGGCGTGGCAGACGGGCTTTGTGCCCGGCGGCGTGGGGACGGTGGTCGCCCAGTTCGCCTCGCTGAGCTTCGACGTCGCGGCTCAGGAGATCTTCTCTGCGCTGACCAGCGGTAAGACGCTCGCTGTACCGCCGGACCACATCCGTAGGGATCCCGACGAACTGACCCGCTGGCTCGACCGTTGTGCCGTTGACGAGCTGTACGCGCCGATGTCGGTGGTGGAGAGCGTCGCAGCCGCTGCCCAGCGGCTGGGAACGCGGCTGGACGCTCTGCGTCACCTGGCTCAGGCCGGCGAAGCGCTGGACCTCTCGTCATCGGTCCGTGCCCTGTACGAGGGTCGACCCGATCGCTACCTCTACAACTACTACGGTCCCACCGAGACCCACGCCGTCACCGGGTGCGCCGTCCAAGCCGGGACCATCAGCACCGGTCGCACCGCGCCGATCGGCCCGCCCATCCTGAACGTGCGGACCTATGTGCTGGATCACCGGTTGCAGCCGGTTCCGGTCGGCGTGCCGGGTGAGCTCTACCTCGCCGGAGCGCAGGTCGCGCGCGGATATCTCCGCCGTCCTGGGCTGACGGCACAGCGGTTCGTCGCGGATCCCTACGGAGCGCCCGGCACCCGCATGTACCGCACGGGTGATCTGGTCCGCTGGCGTCCGGACGGCAGCCTGGACTTCCTCGGCCGTACCGACTTCCAGGTCAAGATCCGGGGCTTCCGGGTAGAGCTCGGCGAGATCGAAAGCGTTCTCATGGCCATGCCCGGGATCGCCCAGGCCGTCGTGCTCGCCCGTGCGGACCGGGCCGTCGGCCAGCGTCTCGTGGCCTACGTGGTCGGCGAGGCGGGCCGGGCTCCCGACCTAGCGGAGATCCGGTCGCAGGCCGGCAGCAGACTGCCGCAGTACATGGTGCCGTCGGTGGTGGTGCCACTAACCGAGCTGCCGCTGACCCCGAACGGCAAGCTCAATCGTGGTGCGCTGCCCGTTCCTGACTACTCGGAGGCGCTCCGAGGGGGACGACCGGCGCGCACCGCGGAAGAGGCGACGCTGTGCCGGCTCTTCGCCGAGGCGCTCGGCGTCGAGACGGTGGGCGTCGACGACGACTTCTTCAGCCTCGGCGGCCATTCGCTGCTGGCGACGCGATTGGTGAACCGGATCCGCGCGGAGTTGCGCTGCGAGCTCGACATCCGCGATCTGTTCGACGGCCCGACCGTGGCCGCGATCTCCCGCTGCCTGCGCGGCAGGCCAGCCGCCCGCCCGGCACTGCGGCGGATGCGTCCCGTCGATTCGGGCGCACCGGACCGACTTCTGCCGACGAACGAATCCCAGGCTCGGGAGGAAGGATGACCATCAATCCGTTTGATGACGAGAGCGGCCGCTTCTACGTGCTGGCCAACGACGAGAAGCAGCATTCCTTGTGGCCGGTGTTCGCTGACGTGCCGAACGGCTGGCACGTTGTGTTCGGTGAATGTGACAGGGCTGCCGCCCTGGCCTATGTCGAACAGCATTGGCCGGATATCCGTCCCCGGAGCCTGCGAGAGGCCATGGCATCCGAAGGTGCTCGCCATGTGTAAAAAGCGGCGGGAGTCAGTCTAATATGGACGGTGCGCTCGCCGGTGGCGGTTGTGGCTCGGGTCGGCTTCCGGAGTCGAATCCCGTGTTGTTGCCTGCGTTTTCGAGGACGGGTTGCGGCGGCGCGGGAAACGCTCGGCCGGAAACCATTCATTCCCGGCGGGTGCTGCTGTCTTATCCCCAGACCCGTGGCGGCGCTGCCGGCCGGATCCGGGTCGAGCAGATCATCCAAGGAGCTGGAGATGAGCGACAGCATGGCGCCTTATCGCGTGCGTGCCGCGTCGATCGCCCGGTCCTCTCCGGCGGCGCTCGTCGCCGATCACGGCAGCGGGCTTCATTTGGAAACGATGGGAGACAAGCCTTGCAAGACCTGGTGAAGGAGATTGTGAGAAGTTGTATGGACTCACCGTCCCTCGACCTTCAGCCGGATACGGACCTGTGGTCCGCGGGCATCACGTCCATGCAGGTGGTGCGGGTCATGATCGCCATCGAGGAAGAGTTCGAGATCGAGCTTCCTGAGGACGCGCTGACCCGCGCGACCTTCTCCTCCGTGCGGGCGATCACGCAAGCGGTGCGCGGACAGATCGCCGGCGCGCCCTGCGTCACTGAGGCTCCCGCCTGATGCCCGGCGTCCGTGACCTGCCGAGCGTTTCCACGATGAATGGCATTTCGCATTCGCTTCGGGAAGTCTCCGCGATCCTCGCCGAGAATGCGGTCCAAACAGATCGCGGTGCGAGCTTCCCGGCGGAATCCGTCGCCGCGTTGCATCGCGCCGGGCTGCTCAATGCGGCGTGCGCGACGGATTACCGAGGTCTCGGCTGCGCCCTCGAAGACCTGATCCAGATAGGGATCGAACTCGGACGCGGGTGCGGCTCCACGGCCATGATCTGGGCGATGCACCAGGTTCAGGTCGCGTGCCTCGTACGGCATGGGGGTGAAAACGTTCTTGATCTTCTCCCCTCGATCGTGACCGGGGGAACGCTGGTCGCCTCGGTCACGTCGGAGCGTGGAATCGGAGGCAGCCTGCGCACGAGCTCGGCGGCAGTAGTGCCGGACGGTGACATGGTGCGGCTGGAGAAGCGTGCGCCGACTGTCTCCTATGGACAGCAGGCCGGCGCCTTTCTGATCACCGCTCGCCGGACAGCCGACGCGCCCGCGACCGACCAGGTCGCGGTGTACGCAGAGGCGGACCAGGTGTCGCTCACACCTGCCGGGCCGGACTGGAATCCCATGGGTATGCGGGGCACGTGCAGCCCGGGGTTCGACGTGGTGGCGACCGTGCCGGCGACGCATGTCCTGCCCGTCGGGTTCGGCGAGATCGCCGAGGCCACGATGGTTCCGCTGTCGCACCTGCTGTGGACCAGCTGCTGGATGGGCGTCGCCACCGATGCGTTCCGCAGGGCGCAGTCCATGGTGCGCCAACGAACGCGGTCCGACGGGAACCACCTGGAGCCGAGGCTGGCCGCCGCCGGTGCCGCGCTCGCGCAGACCCGGGCTCTGCTGACCGAAGCGGCCGGCCGTTACCAGCCCATTTGGGCGGACCCCGCTGCGTTGGGGGCACACGGCGGCCCCGCGCTCACGATGTTGCTCAACGACCTGAAAGTGCTGGCCTCCACGTCGACGGTCGATGTCGCCAGGTTAGCCCTCGAGATCTGCGGCATCGCGGGTTACTCCGAGGACGGGCCGCTCTCGGTGGCGCGGCACCTGCGCGATCTCTACTCGGCCCGCCTCATGATCGGCAATGAACGGCTGCTCAGCACCAACGCGCGACTGAGCCTCATGAAGAAGGTGTGACATCGACACCCTGGGCAACACCGACGTGCCTGCCGCGTCGCTCATTCCCACCGAGGTTTCCGGCGTCGGCGTGCTGAACTCCGCGTTCGAGGCGGTTGTGGACGCACTGCGCTCGTCCTTGCTCGGCTTCGCCGAGCCGGAGGACACGCAGGCGTTCCACGTGCCACCCGTCATCTCGAGGGCACTTCTGGAACGCCTCGGCTACGTGGACGCGTTCCCGAACCTGCTCGGCACGTTGCACACCTTCGTCGGAGACAACCGGCGGTGGCGTGCGATTCAGGCCGCACGGCTGGCGGACGGCGCTCCCTGGCACAGCGAACAGACGATCAGCGACGTCGTGGCGTTGCCGGCGACCTGCTATCACCTGTATCCGCTGGTAGCGGACCAGACGCTGGCGCAGCCGGTGACGATGACGGCCGAGGCGTCGTGCTATCGGCACGAGGGGAGCAGTGAGCTGGGCAGGTTGCGCAGCTTCCGCATGCGCGAGATCGTGCGGATCGGCGGCCCCGACGGCGTGCCCGCATGGCGGGACGAGTGGCTGGCGCGGGCCCGCACCTGGTTCGACGGGCTCGGCCTGAAGGTGTCGGTGGAGACCGCGACGGACCCGTTCTTCGGCGACGCCGCCCGGATGATGGCGCCACGCCAGCGGCAGGAAGAGCTCAAGTGGGAGCTGCGAGCTGATCTGGGCACCGGCCAGGCGCAGGCGATAGCGAGCGCGAACTACCACAAGGATCACTTCGGCGGGCTGTTCGACATTCGGATGGACGGGGGCGTCGCGCACACCGCGTGCGCGGCATTCGGATTGGAGCGGATCGTGCTTGCCTTGATCGCGGCGCACGGAGAGTCACCGGCGCGTTGGCCCGCCTCCGTGCGTGGCTCGCTGGCGTTGGGCGGGACAGCCAAGTGACGCGCTCTCCGCACCGTGTGCCCGCAGACCCGCTTGCCGTGCGGGTGGCGCCGGCCGGCCGGAAGCAGGGGGCCGGATCATGACCGACGAGCGTGCGTCGAGCCCGCTGACCTTCGGGCAGCTGTCGGTATGGCGAGTCATGGAGACGTATCCGCTGGAGCGCTTCTCGGAGACGTATCTGCGCGAATACGTTCCGGTCCCGCCCGGCACCACTCTCGACGAGGCGGTCCGGGCGGTCAGCGCACTGTGCCGCAGACACGAGTCGCTGCGAACGCTGTTCGTGGACTCTCCGGCGGGGCCCCGCCAACACGTCGTGCCCGCCGAGGAGACGGTGACCGTCGAGGTGGTCGAGCACGACGACGCCGCCGTGGTCGCGGGGCTGCTGGCCAAGGACCGGATCGTCCGGGGGAGCGAGTTCGGCCGCCGGTTCGCCGTGGTCACCCGCGACGGGCTGCCGCACGCGGTCGTCATCGTCGTGGACCACATCGTGTCCGACGCCTACGGCATGATCCGTCTGCTGGCGGAGCTGTCGGCGCTGCTGGAGTCACCGGACGAGGCGGGCCGGCAGTGGCTGGCCGAGACAGCGCCCTCCCCGAGGGACCTCGCCGCGGAGCAATGGTCCGAGGCCAATCGATCGCGCCGGAACGCGGTGGTACGTCACTGGCAGAAGCTCCTGCACACGCTGCCGGAGAAGCACTTCCCGGTGCCGCTGTCCGACGGAGACATCCCGGGCCGGATCGAAGCCGTCCTCTACTCGACGCGGGCACGTGCGGCGCTGGAACTCCTTTCCGCCCGCACCAACGCCTCGCCGCATACCCTTCTGCTGTCGCTGACCGCGGTGGCCTGCGGCGTGGTCACCGGCGTCGCCCAGCCGGTGCTGACCCTGCAGTCCGGCAACCGCTTCGACCCGCGGTGGAGCGCCATCGTCAGCTCCATGAATCAGTACGTGCCGCTGCCGGCTGATCTCGGGGCACCTCACGCCAAGTACACCGACTTCCTCTCCCGCCTGGGCGCGTCGGCTCTCAAGGCGTACCGGATGGGCATGTACGACGTCGACGGAATCACCGACCTGGTGCGCCAGGAACGGCAGATCGAGCTCGGCTTCGACCACTTCTTCAACTTCCTGCCGACCGACATCGTGGCCCGGCCCTCCGCCCGGCTGGACGGCCATCCGCCGCCTCGCGTAGAGGAGACCACGCCACGCCGCCAGATCGGACCCCGCTTCGACGTCAAGGTCCGCTTCGGCGCCGAGATGCCGATCGTGATCCGCGTCGATCCCCGGTTGTTGCCCGCCTCGGAGCTGCGGTCGCTGGCCGGATGGTTCGACGAGCAGCTGTGCCGGCTGGCCGACGGGACGGACACCACCGTGCGGCAGGTGGCCGATCGCTGCGCACTCGCTATGGAGAGATGAAGAGTCCAATGACCCATTGGGGAACGGTGGGGCGGCAACGCCTCCAGCTGCTCATGCTGCTCACCCGGGCGGGACGCGCGACACTGGGCGGACTGCTGCTGGCGCACCTGACATCCGCCCTGGCGCCGGCGGCCACGGCCGTGTTCACGGGCCTGCTGCTCACACGCGCCCTCGGCTCGGGGTCGGTCGGTGAGATGGTGCCCCATCTGGCCCTCGTCGCGGTCGTGGTGCTGTTGGGCCAGTGCACGGAGCTGCTGCGTGAGCCGCTCGATGTGCTCGCGGCCCGCCGGATCGACGGCCGGCTGCGCTCCGACGTGCGCCGCAGGGTGTCCGAACCGCGGGGGATCTCGCACCTCGACGACGGTGACTACAGCACGGACGTGGCCCGCGTGTCGGAACTCGGCGGCTGGCGAACCCGTACCCCTGGAACCGGCGCCGTCGGTCAGCTCGTCCTGCTCGGGCGGCTGGCCGGGGCGGTGTGCTGTGGCGCGGTGCTGGCGTGGTACCAGCCGTGGCTGGGGATCGCGTTGCTGACCGCGACTCTGCTCATGCGAGCAGTGATCCGGCGGCAGTGGGTGCGCCTGGGAGCCATCTGGGACTCGCGGATGGGCGACCGGAACCGGATGGAGTACTGGTCGGAGACGCTCACCGGCTCCGCCGCCGCCAAGGAGGTACGCCTGTTCGGTCTCGCCGGCTGGCTCAACGCCCGGCACCGGGAACAGTCCGAGGACTGGCTCGGCGAGATCTGGCGGGAGCGGCGCGGCATCCTGCGCCGGCAATGGGTCACGTTCGGCCTCGCCGGAGCGGCCGGCTTCGCGGCGCTCTACGTGCCGGGCACGGCGCTGGGCAACGGTGAGCTCACTTTCGGGGCGCTGGTGACGATGGTCCTCGCCGCCTGGGGCGTCTTCGCCGCCGGCGTCATGGGACACGAGGCCTTCGACATCGAGTACGCCACCGGCGCCATGCAGGCGTTCGAGCGGCTGCGCTCGCATCGGCTCGCCGCGGCGGACCAGCGGAGCGCGGGACTTCTGGCCCCCGAATCAGCGCCGCGCCTCAGGTTCGAGGGCATCGGATTCTCGTACCCAGGCGAGGGAAAGAAGGTTTTGGACGGCCTGGACCTGGAGATCCAGCCCGGCGAGGTGCTGGCCGTGGTTGGCCGCAACGGAGCCGGCAAGACCACCATGCTGAAGATCCTCGCCGGTTTGCAGCGGCCGACCGAGGGACGGGTGAGCGTCGACGGCGTCGATCTGGCCCAGCTGGACATCACGTCCTGGCGGCGCCGCGTCTCCGCCGTCTTCCAGGACTTCGTGCACTATCCACTGACCGTCCGGGAGAACATCGCGCTGGGCGCGCCGGAAGCCGAGGCGACCGACGAGAGCATCATGGCCGCGGCTGAGGCGGCGGGCGCCCGGGACGTCATCGAGCGGCTCCCCAACGGGCTGGACACCCTGCTCACCCGCGAACACCGGGGCGGGGTCGACCTCTCCGGCGGACAGTGGCAGAAGATCGCCATCGCCCGCGCGATGTTCGCCGTCGCGCACGGCCGCAAGCTGCTCATCCTCGACGAGCCCACCGCACATCTGGACGTCAAGGCGGAGACGAACTTCTACGACCAGGTGATCGCCGCGGTCTCGGGCGTGAGCATCGTGGTGATCTCCCATCGGCTCTCCACCGTCCGCAACGCCGACCGGATCGTGTTGCTGACCGGCGGCCGGGTCACCGAGACCGGGGACCACAGCGAGCTGATGGACCTCGGCGGCCACTACGCGCGGCTGTACCGGCTCCAAGCCGATCGCTTCGGCGACGGACCGCCGGCCGGCGCGCCCGAGAACCCGATGAGGGCACGTCCGGGAGGAGCGAAAGCATGAAAGCCGAGTCCAACGTGGTTCTCGCCATGCTCCGCATCGCGTACGGCGCCGACAAGAAAGCCACCGCCACCGTACTGGTGCTGGCGTTCTTCAACGCTCTGGCCGTAGCCGCCACCGGTCTCAGCGTGCGTAACCTGTCCAACTCCGCCGGGCTCGGTAGCGGGCGTGGCATCCTGCTGGCCGCCTTGGTCGGCGCCCTCGCCTACGCCATGATCGCCTCGGCCCAGCGGGTGCAGGGCGGCCTGCAACTCGACCTGACCGAGCGGGTCGACCTCGTGCTGAGCCAGCGGCTGCACGTGATGACCGGGGGCGCCCCGACCGTGGAGCACCTGGAACGCACCGACTTCCTCGACCGGCTGAGCCAGATCCGGTCGAGTACCGAAACCCTCGCCGGCGCCTGCTGGGGTGCGGTCAGCGCGGCCTCCTCGACGCTGAGCCTCGGACTGAGCGCGTGGCTGCTGGCCGGCGTGCACCCGGCGCTGTCCGCGTTGGTGCTGCTGGCCGCCCCGCCGCTGTACTTCTCCCGCCGGGCGTCGTCGTTGCTCGCCCGCGCTCGCGATGAGAGCGCCGAGGCCGAACGCCGCGAGCTGGGCCTGCACCGTCTGGGCACCTCGCCGGCGGCCGCCAAGGAGCTGCGGATCAGCGGCAGCGACCAGCACGTGGACAAACGGGCCGCGGATTACTGGGACAGCGTGACCCGGCGGATGGTGCGTGCGTTGCGCATCGCCTCGCTCTGGCAGGTCGCGGGCTGGACCGGCTTCGTCGCGGGCTATCTGGCCGCGCTGGCCTTCGTCGCCCACCAGGTGAGCCAGGGCCGGGGAACCCCGGGCGATCTGCTGATGGTGGCCAGCCTGTCGGGCTACCTGCGCACGCAGCTCGCCACGACGGTGAACGGCCTCTCCCAGCTGGCCGAGGGGCGTGCGACCATGCGCCACCTCTCTTGGCTCCAGGCGCACACCGAGCAGCACGCGCACACCGGCACCCGCCCGGCTCCGGCGCGGCTCACCGACGGCATCCGCCTGCGCGGGGTGACCTTCACCTATCCCGGCACGGACCAGCCCGTGCTGCGCGACGTGAACCTGCATCTTTCGGCCGGCTCCACCGTGGCGGTCGTCGGCATCAACGGCGCGGGAAAGACCACGCTGGTCAAGCTGCTCACCGGGATGTACGAACCGGAACAGGGCGACGTTCTCATCGACGGCGTCCCGCTGAGGGATCTGCGGCTGGACGAGTGGCGCGCCCGGACGACCGCCGCCTTCCAGGACTTCTTCAAGCTGGAAGGCAAGGCACGGCACACCGTGGGCATCGGCGATGTGTCGCGGGTCGACGACGAGGACGCGGTCGGGGCGGCGGTGGCGGCGGCACAGGCACCGGACGTGGCGCGGCGGCTGCCGCAGGGACTCGGCACCATGCTCGGCCGGACCTTCGGCGGCGCCGAACTCTCCCACGGCCAGTGGCAGAAGCTGGCGCTCAGCCGTGCGCTGATGCGTCGCAAGCCGTTGCTGGCGATGCTGGACGAGCCGACCGCCGCGCTGGACCCGCAGGTGGAGCACGATCTCTATGAGCGCTTCACGGGCCCGGGCCGCCCGGCCGACACGGCCGCCGGCGGCATCACCCTGCTCGTCTCGCACCGATTCTCCACCGTCCGGGCGGCGGACCTCATCGTCGTGCTGGATCACGGCCGGGTCGTGGAGCTGGGCACACACGACGAACTCACCCGCATGCAGGGCAGATACGCCGAGCTTTACGCCGTGCAGAGCCGGGCGTACGCGCTGTGATCCCGCTGTCGCACGCCCAGCAGCGCCTGTGGTTCCTCGACCGACTGCACGGATCCGACCCGGCCTACCATCTGCCGGTCGTCCTGCGGCTGCGGGGACCGCTGGACCGTACCGCGCTGCGGCTCTCCCTCGGTGACGTCGTCGCCCGGCACGAGTCGCTGCGCACGGTCTTTCCCGACACCGACGGGGTGCCCTGCCAACACGTCCTGGATCTCCCGGCCGACGGCCCGGAGTTGAGGGTGGCCGCGGTCGATCCGGCCGAGCTCGACGCCCGGATCCAAGTCGCCGCGTCCGCGCCGTTCGTGCTCGCGGAGGCGCCGCCACTGCGAGCCGACCTCTTCGTGTGCTCGGCGGACGACTCCGTGCTGCTGCTGACACTGCACCACATCATCGCGGACGGCTGGTCGATCGAGGTGCTGCTGCGCGACCTCGCGACGGCGTACCGGTCCCGTGGCGGTGGCCTCGGCCCGCCCGGCTGGGCGGAACTGCCGGTGCAGTACGCCGACTTCACCCTGTGGCAAAGGGAGCTGCTGGGCGACCGCGAGGACCCGGAGAGCGTGGCCGCGCGCCAGCTGGCCTACTGGCGCACGGCTCTCGACGGGGTCTCCGCCGCCCTGCCACTTCCCACCGACCATCCCCGCCTGGCGTTCTCGGGTCACCGCGGCGCGGGCGTCGCGATCGACTGGGATGCCAGCCGACACCGGAAGCTGATGGATCTCGCCCGGCGGCAGAACTGCACGGTCTACATGGTGGTGCAAGCCGCGCTGTGCGGGCTGCTATGCCGGATGGGAGCAGGCGTCGACATCCCGCTCGGCTCGGTGACGGCCGGGCGTACCGACGAGGCGCTCGACGAGCTCGTGGGCTTCTTCGTCAACACGCTCGTGCTGCGCGCCGACCTGTCCGGTGATCCGTCGTTCGCCGAGCTGTTGCACCGGATCCGGGACGTTGACCTGCAGGCATACGCGCATCAGGATCTTCCCTTCGACCTGCTGGTGGAAGTGCTCAACCCGCCGCGTTCCGTGGACCGCCACCCGTTCTTCCAGGTCATGCTCGCCTTCGACACGAGGGTGGACCAGGATCTGGACTTCGGCGCGGTCACGGCCGAGCGGCCGGCGGCGCCGGACGTCCCGGGAGCGAAGGCCGATCTCAATCTGCAACTGACCGAGATCGTCGACCCGGGCGGCGTACCGCGGGGAATCTCGGGAGTCCTCGAATACGCCGCCGACATCTTCCGCGCTGATACCGCCGAGGTGCTGGCCGGCCGGCTGTCCCGCTTTCTCGACGCGGTCGTCGACGCGCCGGATCTGCCGATCAGCGCGGTCTCCCTGCTGACGCCGGGAGAGCGGAAGCAGGTCCTGGAGGACTGGAACGACACCGCCCGACGATTGCCCGTGACCACCTTACCGGAGGCCTTCCGGGCGCAGGCCGCGCGAACCCCGGACGGCATCGCCCTGGTCTCCGCGGCCGGCACGCTGACCTATGCGGAGCTGGATCTCCGGACCGACGACCTGGCCAGGAAGCTGCGCGGACTGGGCGCGGGCCCGGGAACGATCGTCGCTGTGGGCCTCCCGCGCTCCGCCGCGCTGGTCGTCTCACTGGTCGCGGTGGTGAAAGCGGGCAGCGCCTATCTGCCGCTCGATCCCGGCCATCCGGACGAGCGGATCCGGATGATGCTGCACGACGCCCAGCCGGTGTGTGTGCTGAGCGACCCGGAGCTGTGCACGAGGCTGGCCGGCAGCGAGTTTCGCCTGGTCACCCCCGAGGATCTGATGGCGGACGCGACGGAGGCCGCCGGTGATCCCCTGGAGACCGGACCGGAGCTCTGTCCGCGGCATCCCGCGTACGTCATCTACACCTCCGGTTCCACCGGGCGCCCCAAAGGTGTCATCGTCTCCCACGCCGCGATCGACAACCGGCTCCGCTGGATGCAGTCTGCCTACCCCCTCACCGCCGCTGATCGCGTTCTGCAGAAGACCTCCAGCGGGTTCGACGTCTCGGTCTGGGAGTTCTTCTGGCCGCTGCGGGTAGGTGCGGCGCTGGTCGTCGCCGGCCCGGACGAGCATGGGGACCCGGCCGCGCTGGTCCGCACCATCGTGGCGAACCACGTCACCACCGTGCACTTCGTCCCGTCGATGCTGAACCTGTTCTGCACCGAGCCCACCGCCGCTCGCTGCGGCGGCCTGCGCCGCGTCTTCTGCAGCGGCGAAGCCCTCCCGCGCGAAGCGGTTGCCGCCCTCCACCAGGTCCTGCCCGGGGTCGCCCTGACGAACCTCTACGGGCCGACCGAGGCCGCCGTCGATGTCACCTATCACGACTGCGTTCCCGGCGAGTCAGGCGCGGTGCCGATCGGCCGTCCGGTCTGGAACACGCAGGTGCGGGTGCTGGACGACCGGCTGGCCCCGTGCCCGGTCGGGCTGGTGGGGGAGTTGTATCTCAGCGGCGCCCAGCTCGCCGACGGATACCTGGCTCGCCCGGCGCTGACATCGACCCGTTTCGTAGCCGATCCCTACGGCCCGCCGGGCAGCCGGATGTACCGGACCGGTGACCGCGTCCGATGGACGCCCGCAGGCGAGCTTGTCTTCCTCGGCAGAGCCGACGACCAGGTCAAGCTTCGCGGCCAGCGGATCGAACCGGGTGAGGTGGAGGCCGCGCTCCTGACCGACAAGACGGTGGGCAGCGCCTGTGTCGTGATCCGCGAGGACACGCCGGGAGACCAGCGTCTGGTCGGGTACGTCACTCCGGCCAGGCCGCAAGACCTCGGGGCGGTTGATCCTCAGGCTCTACTCACCGGCCTCGGCGATGTGCTTCCGGGCCATCTGGTCCCGGCCGCCGTCGTCGTCCTCGACGAGTTCCCGCTCAGCCGAAACGGAAAGCTCGACCGCCGAGCTCTACCGCCGCCCCCGGTCAGCGTGCGGCGGAGCCGGGAGCCGCGAACAACCGTGGAACAGCGCCTGGTGCAGCTGTTCGCGGAGGTGGTGGGCGTGCCCGGCGCGGGGGTTGAGGACAACTTCTTCCAGCTGGGCGGACACTCGATGCTGGCTGTCCAGCTGGCCCGGCGTATCCGTACCGAACTCGCCGTGGATTTGCCGCTGCAAAGCATCTTCCGCCATCCCACGCCAGCGGCCCTGGCCCGGCAGGTGTCGCGAAGCGAAGCGGCGGAGGAGGTTTTCGGGCCGGTCCTGGAGCTACGCCCCGAGGGACCCGGCGAACCTCTGTTCCTCATTCACCCCGGCGCCGGCCTGAGCTGGTGCTACCTCCGGATCCTGGAGCATCTGAGTCGCGACCGGCCGGTCTATGCGCTTCAGGCCCGCGGATTCGCCGAGGCGATCGCTGGAGGCCCGCTGCCGGCACTGCCCGAATCCATCCCCGAGATGGCTGCGGACTATCTGGCTCAGATCCGCAAGATCCAGCCGGACGGTCCGTATCACCTGGTCGGCTGGTCCTTCGGCGGCCTGGTGGCGCACAGTATGGCTACGCGGCTGGAACGTGCGGGGGACCAGGTGGCCTCTGTGGTGGTCCTCGACGGCTACCCGGAGATGCCCGGTGAGGAAGCCGCGAGCGAGTTGCTCCGAGAGGCGCTGCACAACGCGCTCGGTGTTCCGCCCGGTGATGCTGTCGGCGATGCCCGGGATCCGGACGACCTCACGAGCCGAAGCCTGGACGAGGTGCGCCAGCGCTTTCCCGCATTGGCCGATGCCGATGATCATGCCATTCGTACGGCGCTGCGGATAGGAATGAACAATCTCCGTCTCCAGCGCTGCTTCGTACCGGAACTTCTTCGGGGTGACATGACCCTCGTCGCAGCTCAGCGGGAAGATCCGGCGGCATGGCAGCGGTTCGTTGCCGGCCGTTTGACGGTCCTGCGCCTCGAAGCGGAGCACCACGACTTTTTCAGTAGCGCGGCGGAGGAGACCGGACGGCTGCTCTCCGGCGTTCTCGGAGCGGCGGGATCCGGGAGATGATCGTCGTGGCGCCGTAGTTACTCGGCATACCGGTTCAGAGGTTCCAGGGTGGCCATCCGGGCCGTGGGAATCGCAAAACCATCCAAGGAGGAGATACAACATGCACGAAGCCCGCGAGGCTCAGAGGAAAGTCTGGAGCCTCCTCGAATCGGTAGCGGTCACCGATTATTCGGATTCCTGGTTCGAGCAGGCGGTCGGCCTGGCGAAGGTCCTGGACGACCCGGACCTGCTGATCGCATTGGCGGCCAGGCACAAGATGGTGCCGGCGCTGGCTCATTTCTATAGCAGTGCCGCGCTGAACTCGACGCTGCCCACAGGTATGCGTGATCTGCTGAACGGCTCGCTGGCATGGAACCGGTTCAAGGTCGAGAAGCTGCGTGCCGAGAGCCTCGACATCGCTGGCCGGTTCGCGGAGCGGGGAGTGCCGGTGGTGTTCAACAAAGGAATCGTATTGCAGCACTTGCTCTATGACGGTCTCGGTGTCCGCAGCTTCTCAGACGTGGACCTCATGCTGCATCCCGACAACGTTCCCGACGCCCGAGCGGTGCTGGAGAGCCTTGGCTACCTGCCGGAGCAGACCTTCGACCCGGACCTCGGCGGACTGGTCAAGCTCCCCCGGGAAACGCTTCTGATGTACCGGCTCTATCCGGATCACGTCCCCCATTTCCACCGCGTCGACCCGGAATCCGGTATCCCCGTCTACGCGGTGGACGTGGCGCTGAGTCCCACCTGGTTCGGCAGCGCCTGGCAGCTGCCGATGGCCGAGGTGATGGGAAGCGCCCGGGAGGTTCGGGTCGGGCCGGACGCCCGGCACATACTGCCCATGCTGGGCGACGGCTACGCGTTCCTCTTCGTGGTGCTGCACCTCTTCCGTGACAGCTGGTTCGAACGCGCCATAGCCGGGGGCGAGCTCCGGATCACTCAGTTCGGTGATGTGTGGAGGTACTGGCAGCGCTGGGGGCGGCAACATCCGGAGGAGTTGCGCACCTTGATCAAGAAACACGGTGTGGGGCCGGCCGTCGCCTGGATCACCCACCATGTCGATGCTCTGTTCGGCAGCACGATGACCACTGAGCTCGGCTTGCAGGAGTTCTGCGACCCGGTCTGGCTGTCCAGCGCGGGTGGCATGGACGGTGGCTACCTCGCCTGGGACGGTGACATGCGCGAGCGGCTGTTCAGCAGGGCCCCGGTCGCACTGGCGCCCATCGACGAGCCGCCGTACGGCGCGGATGCGCGTGGCAAGGTCTCCTGACACGCCACCGCGGGGGCGTTGCGGGGGTGCTGACGCGGACGAACCCGCGCTTCTTCAAGACGACTTCCGTGAGGTGATGGCCCATGTCTGCACCCGGTCTCGGTCGTCACCGCGATGTCGTGCGGTCTGCCCCACGGTACGACCGATCAACTCTCCACACCGACCAACCGGGGCACGCTCTTACCGCAGGGCTCCATGCCCAGGAAGGACGAGTGCTCACCAGCTGGCGGCTACCTACCCGCCAGGAGTCTGCCCGATGGCTGGCTCCCAGAACTCATTAGGAACGACCGACGGGTGATCCCGGCGTCGGCGAGCAGCCGTGAGGGAGCTCCCTCAACCCACCCTCATCTGTAATCTTCTACATTGAAATTCATCTCTGCAGGAGTTACCTTGCAGCAGGCGGCGATGTGCGCATGGTGGTCGCGTCGCGCCGGTGGATCGAGGGAGGAACCTGTTGAGACGAGCACTGGGCAAGGCGCTCCGGGTCGGCGTCGTGGCGCTGGTCGTGGCGCTGGTCGGGGCGATGATGGGCGGTGGTCTCACGGCAGTGCCGAGCCACGCTTCTGACGTCGGTCCGATGGTCGTGGGTGGCACGCAGGCGGCGCAGGGCGAATTTCCATGGATGGTCCGGTTGTCGATGGGCTGTGGTGGCGCCATGTACACCCAGAGCCTGGTGCTGACCGCGGCGCACTGCGTGGGGGCTACCGGCCCGACCACTTCCATCACGGCCACCTGGGGCGTGGTGGACCTGCAGGACCCGAACCGGGTGACCCGGACGTCCAACTACGTGTACCGGGCGCCCGGGTACAACGGCAACGGCAAGGACTGGGCGCTGATACGCCTGTCGAGCCCGATCAACAGTCCGTTGCTGCCGATCGCCACGGACACCTCGCTGCACAGCGGCACCTTCACCGTCGCGGGCTGGGGCGCCACCAGTGAGGGCGGCCCCCAGTCGCGGTACCTGATGAAGGCCGACGTTCCGTTCGTGAGCGATCCGACCTGTGCCAGCGCCGGCGGCAGCTACTCCGGTCTGATCTACGACGAGGAGATTTGCGCCGGCTACATGAGTACGGGTGGAGTGGACACCTGCCAGGGTGACTCCGGTGGTCCGATGTTCAAGCGCAACGCCGCCGGCCAGTGGATCCAGGTCGGGATCACCAGTTGGGGTATCGGCTGCGCCCGTCCCAACGCGCCCGGTGTCTACACCGAGGTGCGCTACTTCGCCAACGACATCAGGGCGGCGGCGCAGTCCCTCGGCGGCGCGCCAGGCGGCCTTGCGGTGAACAACCCTGGCAACCAGACCAGCACGGTCGGTACCGCGGTGACCCTGGGCAACAGCGCCACGGGTGGCACCGCGCCGTACACCTGGTCGGCCACCGGCCTGCCGGCCGGCCTGGTCATCAGCTCCTCGACCGGGCAGATCACCGGTACGCCGACCACCGCGGCGACCTACACCACGACGGTCACGGCGCGGGACAGTACGGGCCAGACCGGCAGTACGTCGTTCACCTGGACGGTCAATCCGGTTGGGGGGTGCCCACCCGCCACCAATGGCACCAACGTGTCAATTCCCGACAACACGACGGTGTACAGCAACATTTCGATTAGTTGCACGGGCACCGGGTCGAGCAGTTCGAAGGTCGAAGTGCACATCGTCCACACGTACATCGGCGATCTGGTGGTTAGCCTGATCGCCCCGGACGGCAGCGCCTACGTCCTGCACAACCGCGCTGGCGGCAGTGCCGACAACATCAACCAGACCTACACCGTCAACCTCTCCAGCGAGGCGCGAAGCGGCACCTGGCGTCTGCGGGTGCAGGACGCCGCCACGGCGGACACGGGCTACATCGACAGTTGGACCCTGACTCTCTAGTCAGCGGCGGACGCGTTCTCCCACACGGGCCCGGACCGCTTCGGCGGGCCGGGCCCTTCGCGGTTGCGCACCGAAGACCGGCAAGGGCACCCGCTCCAACGGAGTGCCGGTCAAGCCATGTGGCCAGCCCTGTTACCTGCCGAATTGTTCCCTTTCGCTCGTCAAGGCGGCCCGCAAGCGGGCCGCGCCGGCCCGGCCCCGGCCTGCTGGCGACCTCCGGCCGGCATCGGCCGGGCCGGCCGGCCACGCCAGGCGGACACGAGACCTTGAAGACCTCGGGGCTCTGCCCCGAACCTCGGCCCTCCTCAGAGATCTCGGCGACGCGTTCTGCACCCGCGCGGCCCCGGTGTACGGGGCCTCGATCGCCCCCTCGGATACCTGCTGGCCGGTCGGCCGCGCGGAACTGTCGCCGTGGCAGTCGGCGGCGGGGCTGTCAGCGAAGGGGGACGGGTAGGCCGGCGCGGAACAGGCCCTGTTCGAGCCAGACGGCGGCGCGTACGCCGTCGGCGGCGGCCTGGCTGACGAGGGTGAGCCCGTCGGGTAGGGCGGGCAGGCGGGCGAGGTCGCCGGCGGCGGACACGCCGGGCACGGTGGTCTGGGCGAACTCGTCGACGCGCACGTAGCCGTCGGGCAGCAGTTCGGCGCCGAGCTGGGCGGCCACGGGTGCGTGCTGGCGGGTGGGCGCCCGGTGGAAGACGACCTGCCGGTCCAGGGTGGTGCCGTCGGCGAGGTGCAGCTGCAGGGCGTCGAGGTCGCCGGTGAGCGCGGTGACCGGCTGCTCGATGAGGGGAATGTTCAGCGCGTTGAGGTTGTCCAGGATCGGCTCGGCTAGCTGGTGCGGGCCGTGGGTGGCGACGACGATGTCGTCGGTGTAACGGTCGGCGAGGTATGCGGCGAGCATGACCTGGGCGGGTTCGCGGCCGAGCACGGCAATGCTCTTGCCGCGGGCTTCCCAGCCGTGGCAGAAGGGGCAGTGGAAGACGCTGCGGCCGAAGCGTTCGGCGACGCCGTCGATAGGCCAGGGTTCGTCGACCTGGCCGGTGGCCAGCAGCAGGCGGCGGGCGTGGTGGGTGGTGCCGTCGGTGAGGGTGACGGCGAAGTCGTCGATGCTGCCGTGGGCGGCCTCGACGCGGGTCTGACGGATCTCGACGCTGGGGTAGGCGGCCAGTTCGCGGTGGCCGGTGCCGAGCAGGCGTAGGGGTGGGAAGCCGTCGCGGCTGAGGTACATGTGGATGCCGTCGGCGGGGTGGTTGCGCGGTGGGCCGCCGTCGATGAGCAGGGTGCGGCGTTGCTGACGGCCGAGGACCTGGGCGGCGCTGAGCCCGGCGGCGCCAGCGCCGATGATGATGACGTCGTACACCTTGTTGGTGCTCCCTCTACTGGTTCTGGGTGGGGCGAGCGGCGGCGGCGAGGCCGGCAACGGTGGGCGCGGCGAGGAAGTCCCGCACGGTGGCGCCCGCGAGGCCGTCGCGGGCGAGCCGTGCGAGGGCGCGCACGGCGAGCAGGGAATCGCCACCGAGGGTGAAGAAGCTGGTGGTGCGGTCGGTGACCGCGACGCCGAGCAGGTCGGCGAAGACGGCGGCGATCTGTTCCTCGACGCGATCGCGGGGCGGGCCGGGCTCGTCGTGGCAAGCCTGCGGCGCCTCGTCGAGCAGGCCGAGGCGTAGACCACCGGTGAGGGGGCCGGGGTCCGGCGCGGTAGGCAGCGGCACCGCCTCGTGCCAGGCGTCGGCGTCGGCGAGGGCGGCAGCCTGGTCGACGAACTCCGCGAACGCCCGGTCGACCTGCTCGGCGGACAGGATCTCGGCGACGGTGCTGAACACCAGCACGAGTTCGTCGTCGAGTTCGAACAGGCGCGCTTCGAGGGCCACCTGCGGGGTACGCAGCTGGTGGTGGTGGTCGGTGGCGTTCACGTCGCCGAGCGGGCCCGCGTGCCGGGGCGCACGTTCGCCCATCGCCGCGTCCATGCCGATGGTGCTGAGGAACACCACCGGGGCGACCGGCCGGTGGGTGCCCCGCAGGCGGGCGAGGTCGCGGGCGATCTCGACACCCGAGACGAGGTTGTGGGCGGTGTGCTCGGCGAACCGGCGCTGGGTCTGCCCGGCCAGTTCGGCGAAGGTGGCACCGGGTGGCAGGTCGACCGGCAGCAGCATGGTCGAGGCGAACGCGCCGACGAGGCGATGCACGTCGGGGTGCAGCGGAAGCCGGTTGAGCTGCAACGTGTTGAGCAGCAGCCGGTGGTGCCCGGCCCAGCGGGCCAGGACGGCCGCGTAGGCGGTGAGCAGGGCGACGGACGGTGTGACGCCCTGCTCGGCGCACCGCTGCCGCAGCGCCGTCCAGACGGCTGCCGGCAGCCGGGCCTCCCGGTTTGTCATCACCTGGGGCGTCGCCTCGGCAGGATCGCGGGTCAGCGGCAGCGCCGGCGCCGCGGGCCAGCTCGGCAGTTGCGCCCGCCACCACTGTCGGTCGGCTCGCCATCCGGTGGTGGCGGGAAGGTGCTCGAGGGCGTTGACGTAGTCGCCGAAGTCGACGTCGAGGGCGGGAAGGGTGGCGTTGACGTCGGCGGCGAGGGTGAGCAGCTCGCGGGTGAGCACGTTGGACGACCAGCCGTCGACCAGCAGCAGACTCAGCGACAGGTGCAGTCGACCCCGGCCGGCGGGCAGCAGGCTCAGCCGCACGTTGACGCCGGGCCCGCGGGTGGGATCGGGGCCGCGGGTGCTCATCTCGCGGCGCAGCACCTCCAGCCGAGCGTCGGGGTCCGGATCATCGCGCAGGTCGAGCACATGCAGCGGCGGAACCGCGCCGGGATGTTCGAGGGGCAGCACGTGCTGGTGGCCTTCCGGCGTGACCCGGGCCCGCAGGGTGGGCTGGTGGGCGGCCAGGCGCTGCAGCGCGTCGCGCAGCGCCTCCGGTGCCTCGTCGGGGTCGGGGCCGGTCAGGGCGAGGTCCAGGTAGTAGTGCGCGGAGTCGTAGGACAGCTCCCAGCCGTCCTGCTGGCCGACGAAGTAGCCCTGCTGCAGCGGCAGCAGCGGGAACGGCGCTGCCGGGTCGGCGCGGCGGTGCAGGTCTACGGGCAGGGGCCGGTCGTCGGTCGTGGTGCCGGCGGCGCGGCTGGCGACCAGGGCGGCCAGTTCGGTGAGTGTGGTGTCGACGCGTACGTCGGACAGGGCGAGTTGCACGCCGAGTCGCCGGCGCACCAGCGCGGACATCCGTACGGCCAGCACGGAGTCGCCGCCGAGACGCAGGAAGCTGATGTCACGGGGTAGCGCGTCGGGGTCGACGCCGAGCAGTTCGGCCCAGATGCCGGCCAGCACGGTGGTCTGGTGGTGCTCGGTGGGGGCGGCGGTCGAGGTGAGGGTCATGGGTGTCGCAGTCTCCAGCGGTGATGGCCGGGATGTCACCACGGCAGCCTAGTCGAAAATGAGAACGGTTTCCACTAACCTGGCGGCATGGAAGATGGGTACGAAGCGTCGGGGGAGTTCCTCGACGTCCTGAGTGGACCGGCATGGCAGGTGCTCCGCGATCCGGTGCGGGCGGCGCTGCGCGGGGTCGATCCCGCGCACGGGCCGGTGCTCGACGTTGGCGCCGGCACCGGACTCGGTACGCAGATACTGGCTGATGCGTGCCCCACTGCCACAGTGCTGGCCGTGGAGCCGTCGCCGGTCCTGCGGGCGGTGCTGCTGTCCCGCGTCGCCGCCGACGCGGACCTGCGCGAGCGGGTCACCGTGCTGGCCGGCGACGCCCTCAGCGCGTCACTACCCGAGCAGCTCGGCGCGGTGCTCGCGGCGAACATGATCGGACACCTCCCCCCGCAGGACCGGCGCGAATTCTGGCACCGCGTCGCCGCGCGCCTGTCGCCCGGCGCGCCCCTGGTGGTCAACCTGCAGCCGCCGGCCGAGCCGGCGGTGGTCGGGTTCGCCACGTTCGGCGCGGTGCGCATCGGCCGGCACACCTATGAGGGCGGCGGCGCCGCCGAGCCGGCCGCGCCCGACACGGTGACCTGGCGGATGCGCTACCGGGTGCTCGACGGCGACGGTGTGGCGCTGCGGGAACACACCGTCGACTACCCCTGGCACGTACTGTCCGAGTACGACCTGAGGACCGAGTTGGCCGAGGCGGGACTGCGCGCCGAGGTCGGCCCCATGGACGTGGTCCGTGCCGTACGCGCCGGGTGAGGCAGCGGGACCGCGACGGCCCGTGGCCGCAGCGGCAGGACGCCCGGGGCGGCTCACCGGACTGCCAGGAAGACGTGCTGGCCGAGGGCGCTCAGCGGATCGTCGGGGTGCGGCAGGTCCAGCACGCCGGTGAACCCGGCGCCGGACAGTTGCGCCAGCCACTGGGTGCGGGTGAGGAAGATCCGGTCGGTGCCGGCACGTAGGTCGCCGCTGCCGGCCGCCGGGGTGCCCGGGCGGGCGGACATGAGAAACTGCATCGACGTGGCGATCTGGTAGTGCTCGCGGCAGGATTCGATGAGCAGCAGGTGCCCGCCGGGTGCCAGCAGCGTGCGCAGCCCCGCCAGCAGCCGGGTCACGTCGACCGCGTTGTGCGCGACGTTCGCGGCCACGATGACGTCCTGCAAGCCGGCGGGTAGCTGTTCCGTGGGATGGCGGTTGATGTCGAACAGCCCGTAGGTGAGGAAGTCGTAGGCGGCGAACCGGCCCCGGGCAGTGTCGAGGAAGAACCGGGACACGTCGGTGAAGTGGTAGGTGACCGGCTGCCCGGCCAGCGCGAGCAGCACGTCGGTGGTGGTGCCGCCGACGCCGGCGCCGAGTTCCAGGATTCGCAGCGGTCCCGGCCTACGGTGCCGGCTGGCCAACGCGGCGAGGGCGACGGCGGTGACCGCGTTGAGGTAGCCGTTGATGACGTTGTCCTTGTAGGCGGCCTCGGCGGTGGCCAGGTCGTCGTCGGCGAACAGCAGCGCCTGCAGGGGGACCTCGTCGCGTAGCAGCTGCGGCAGGTGCGCTGCGGCGGTGGTGAAGAACCGGGTCATCGCGGCCGGGTAGCCCAGGCCGGCGCGGGCGGCGTCGAGGTCGCGGGCGGTGGCGGCGAGATCGTCGTGGGTGGCCGGGCGTAGCCCGTGGTGGCGGCCGGGGCCGGCGTCGTGACGCAGCCAGCCCTCGGCGGTGAGCACGGCCAGCCAGCGGCGCAGGATCCACCGGTGCCGAGGGGCGACGCGCAGCAGGTCACCGACCTCGTCCGCGGTGCGCGCCACACCTGCCCGGAAAACGCCGCCAGCGTGCAGCGTGGCCGCCATTGCCACCAGCGCCGCCTCGTCGAGGCGGCGCATGAATCCCGGCAACGCCGCCCGGTTCACCCCGGCCATGGCCTGCTCGCCGGCCTGCGTCGCCCGCTGCCGGATCAACTCGACGCTCATCGGGCGGCCCGGCCCAGGTCGACGCGGACGGGGGTGCCGGCGGCCGCGGGCAGGCGGCGGCGCAGGGTGCGACGGGCCTCCTCGGTCAGGCGTCGGCGCACGAACGCGGGCAGCGGCTCGTGGGCCTGCCGGTCGCTGGCGGCGAGCACAGCGGCGGGAACCGGAACGGCGCCGGCCGGTGCGACCAGCTCCAGCAGCGTGGGGTCGCGCGGGTCCAGCAGCACCGCACCGCGGTCGCCTACCACGCTGTGCAGCGCGTGCGCGGTGACGGCGTCCGGGGCGCCCGGGTGCAGCAGTGCGTTGGGGACGCCCTGCACGTGGACCGGCCCGGCAGCCAGCAGCGCCCGCACCGCGTCGAGGCGGTCGGGTGCTGGCAGGTCAGCCCACCGCACGGCGGGCGGACGCGACGCCGGGGCCGCGGCGTCGACGTGCAGCACGGTGTCGAAGCGGTAGCGGGTCAGTTCGGTGTCGGCCCGCATCGTCTTGGCGTACACGCCGACCTGCACGACCCGGCCGGTGCCGCCGGTGGCGGCGGCGATGGTGGCCGGGCCGACGAGTAGCTCCTCCTCCCGGGCCGCGCGGGCCGTCGCCCGCGCGGCCACGGTGGCGGCGTCGGCGTCCGGGTCGGCGGCGCGTTCGGCCCACCGGCAGAAGTGCTCGTGCAGGCCGGCGTGGCGCACGTCGCCGACGACCACGGCGCCGCCCGGTGCGACGAGGTCGATGGCGGTGGCCACGACGTGGGTCAGGTAGGCGACGGTGGGGAAGCATTGGGTGACCGAGTTGAGCACGACGCAGTCCGGACGCCCGCCCGGGAAGCCGAGCTCGTGCAGGGCCCGTCGTACGGGCGCGCCGGCCAGCTCGTGGGCGGCGGCGCGTAGCACCCGCACGGTGGGCGGCGCGGTCGCCGACAGCGTGGCTACGGCGTGTTCGGCTACGTCGGTGCCGACGTAGCCGGTCAGGTGCGGGTGCAGGCGGTGCATCAGCAGCCCGGTGCCGCAGCCGAGTTCGAGCACGTGCCGGGCTCCGGTGCCACGGATGAGTGCGACGGTCCGATCGACCCATTCGGTCATGTGGTCGGTGGGCAGCGGCTGGCCCGTGTCGGTGGCCCGCCAGCCGGACAGGTCCAGGTCGTCGGCGTGGCGGCCGCGGGCGCCGGCGTAGGTCGCGTCGTACAGCTCGCTCCAGTGGTCCAGGAACTCGACGACCAGCGCGCCGGGGTGGGCGCCGACCGTCAGCGCGGCGGGCTCCGGTGCGATCCGCAGGCCGCGCGCCTCGTCGGGGTACGCGGCGGCGATCCACGGGTGGGCGGCCAGCACAGCGGCGGCCTGGCTGGTTGGGGTGGGCGGCTCAACGGGCATGTGCAGGATCCTCCGAGGCGAGGTGGTTGTCGTGCAGGAGCAGGACGCGGTCGGCGCGGGCGGTGACTGCCGGATCGTGGCTGGCCGTGAGTACCGCCAGGCCGTCGCCGCGCAGCCGGTCGAGCAGGTCCAGGACACCGGCTGCGGTGGCGGCGTCGAGCGCGGCGGTGACCTCGTCGGCCAGCAGCAGCCGCGGTCCGGCCGCGAGGGCGCGGGCGAGCGCGACGCGTTGCCGCTGCCCGCCGGACAGCTCGTGCGTGCGGCGTGCGGCGATGCCCGGGTCGAGGCCGACCTGGGTCAGCAGCCGTGCGATGTGAGTGTCGGGGGCGTCGGCACCGGCCAGGGCGCGCAGCGGGCGGGCCAGCGCGGCACCGACGCGGTGGGCGGGGTTGAGCGCATCGGCCGGGTGCTGGCCGACCAGTTGGACGGCCCGCAGCAGCGGCCGGGCTCGCTGGCGGACCGGCCACGGCAGGTTCGTGCCGCCGAGCCGGGCGTGCCCGGCGTCGACCGGGTGCAGCCCCGCCACGGCCCGCAGCAGGCTGCTCTTTCCGCACCCGGACGGTCCGCGCACCGCGACCAGCTCGCCGGCGGCCACCTGGAAGTCGGTCTCGCGTAGCAGGGCGGTGCCGCCGGGCGGCTGCGACACCGTCAGGCCGCGGACGCTCAGCAGCGGCGTGGCCCCAGGCGCCGGCCGCGGCACCGATCCGGTCCTCGCTGGCGTCACCGGTGCGTCGATCTGTACGACGCGGTCGGCGAGGGCGGCCACGACGGCGGCGTCGTGCGACACGAGCAGGGTGACGCAGCGGGGATCGCCACGCCGGACGCGGACCGCGGCGGCCACGAGCTGCATGGCCGCCTCGTCCAGGGCGCTGGTCGGCTCGTCGAGGACCAGCAGATCGGGTGCTGCGGCTACCGCCCGGGCGACGGCGACGCGCTGGGCCTGTCCGCCGGAGAGCTGGTGGGCGCGGCGGTCGGCGTACCTGGCCGGGTCGAGGCCGACCGCGGCCAGCGCTGCCCGGCTGGATACGGCATCGGCGCCGCTTTCGGCAATCAGCGTGGCGGCGCGCCGCAACGGGTGCAACGCCTGGGCGGGATCCTGGCCGACCACCCCGACGCAGCGGCGCCGCCACCGGCGGGCCGCCGTGCCGGGCGCGATGAGTGTGCCCTGCCAGCGCACCTGACCCGCCGCGCGCCGCAGCGGCGGCGTCAGCGCGTCGAGCACGGCCGACAGCAGGACCGTCTTGCCGGTGCCGGACGGGCCGACCAGCGCCACGACCTCGCCCGGCGCGGCGTGCAGGTCGACCGGGCCGATCACGGTGCGTCCGCCGGCGTCCACGACGTGCAGGCCGGTGACGGACAGCCCGCCGGCCACCGCCGGGTCTGATGTGAAGCGGCGGTTGGTCATGCCGGCCGTCCGCGGGTGCGGCCGGCGAGCTGACCAGCGACCGTGACGAGCAGGGACACCACGGCCAGCGCGGCCGCGGGCGCGGCCAGCGCAGCGGGGTTGAGGGCCGCGCCGGTGAGGTTCTCCCGGATCATGGCGGCCCAGTCCGGCGCGGGTGGCGCCGGCCCCAGGCCCAGCAGACTCAGCGCGGCGGCCAGTTGCAGGGCGGCGACAAACCGGGTGGCCAGGTCGGCGCGGACCAGCCCGGTCAGCGCGGGCAGCACCTCCCGCGCCAGGATCACCGGGTCGGACTCGCCGCGGCCGAGGGCGGCCTCGACGTACCCGGTGTGGCGCACGACGGTGACGGTGTCGGCGACCACCCGCAGGGTCAGCGGGGTGCCCCCGCACACCGTGGCGGCGACCACCGCCACCGGGCCCGGCAGCGCGACGGCGAGGACCATCGCGATCAGCAGCAGCGGCACCGCCAGCAGCAGGTCCATGCCGGCGGTCAGCAGCCGGGCAACCGGGCCGCGGTGCCAGCCGACGACCAGCCCGCCGGCCACCCCGAGCGCGCTGGCGGCGACTGCCGCCGCGGCGGCGGTCACCGCCAGATGCCGGCCGCCGGCGAGCACCCTCGACAGCACGTCGCGGCCGAGGGCGTCGGTGCCCCAGGCGGCGTCGGGGCCCGGCGGCGTCCAGGGGGCACCAACCGGGGCGGTGGGATCGTGGGGAGCCAGGACGCCGCCCGCCACCGCCAGCAGGCCGACGACCGTCACGGCCGCCGCCCCGGCCCAGGCGCCGTGCCGGACGCGGGAGAGCCAGGTAGCGGGGCCGGTCATCGGAACTGCGGCGTGGAAACCCGGCCGTTCAGGGCCGGGAGGAAACGCCGCTCCCTCCCTTCCGATGATTGTCTTACATGGACGGTAAATTGTGAGGCGTGGGTGGCGTAGTGAAGCGGGCGTACAAGTACCGCTTCTACCCGGCCCCGGAACAGGCTGCGCTGCTGAATCGGACCTTCGGGTGTGTGCGTCTGGTGTACAACCGGGCGTTGGAGGCGCGTACTCGGGCGTGGGCGGTGGAACGTCGGCGCACCACGTACGTGCAGTCGTCGGCGTGGCTGACGGAGTGGAAACGGTCGGACGACCTGGCGTTTCTGAACGAGGTGTCGTCGGTTCCGTGGCAGCAGACGTTGCGGCATCTGCAGGCCGGGTTCGCGGCGTTCTGGGACAAGCGGGCCCGGTACCCGAGGTTCAAGTCCAAGCGCAACTCGCGGGCGTCGGCGGAATACACCCGCTCCGCGTTCCGCTGGCGTGACGGTCAGCTCACGCTGGCCAAGATGAACACCCCGCTGAATATCGTGTGGTCCCGGCCCCTGCCCGAAGGAGCGGAGCCATCCACGGTCACGGTGTCCCGGGATGCTGCCGGCCGCTGGTTCGTCTCCATCCTGATCGAGGACCAGACGGTCAAGCCGCTGCCGCCCGTTACTGCGGAGGTTGGTGTGGACGCGGGCATCACCAGTCTGCTCACCCTGTCCCGTCCGGTGCCCGGGGTGAGTGACGAGCAGGGGAAGGTGGCCAACCCGCGTTACGGGCAGGCCGACCGGCGCAAGCTGGCCAAGGCGCAGCGGAACTTGGCCCGCAAACAGGAGGGCTCCAACAACCGGGCCAAGGCCCGGCACAAGGTTGCCCGCATCCATACCCGTATCGCCGATCGGCGTCGGGACCACCTGCACAAGCTGACCACTCGACTCGTCCGTGAGAACCAAACGGTCGTGATCGAAGATCTCAGCGTGCGTAACATGCTTCGCAACCGTCGCCTGGCCCGCGTCATCTCCGACGCGGCCTGGTCCGAGTTCCGCAACATGCTGGAGTACAAGGCCACCTGGTACGGGCGCGAGGTGATCCCCATCGACCGCTGGTACCCGTCGTCCAAGACCTGCTCGGCGTGCGGGCGGATCAACACCACCCTCGCCCTCAACGACCGCGTCTGGACGTGCCCGGGTTGCGGGGGCGAGCACGATCGGGACATCAACGCTGCTAAGAACATCCTCGCCGCCGGGCTGGCGGAGAGGTAAAACGCCTGCGGAGCTGATGTAAGACCTCAAGGGAAGATCCTCCCGGAAAGGCAGTCGGCGATGAAACAGGAAACCTCACGGGCGACGGTGAGAATCCCGACCCTTCAGGGCCGGGAGGATGTCAAGCGGGTGCGCTCCGCGCGTCGGTGGCGGCGGCCAGCAGGTCGGCGAGGAACAGACCGGCGAGCACGACCGCGGCGGCGAGCATCGCCACCGCCTGCACCACCGGCGTGTCCCGGTTGGCCACGGCCCCGGTGAGCAGCTCACCGAGCCCGGCGTAGCCGAACAGGGTCTCCACCACCGCGGTCGACGCGACCAGACCACCGGCGACCACCGCGACGACGCGTGCCGACGGGGCCAGCAGCATCGGGCCGACGTAGAGAACGGCGACGCGCCATCGGGGCAGCCCGCGCAGGTGCGCGTCGCGCACGTACGGCCGCGCGGCGGCGTCGGCGACGACGCCACGCAGCAGGGCCGCCCCGTACGTCGCCGACGGCAGCGCCAGGCTGAGCACTGGCAGCGCCAGCGCCCGCGGGTCGGCGGGGGTGCCGCCGGGCGGCAGCAGCGACACCGGCGGCAGCCAGGCCAGCATCCCGGCGAACACGGCGGTCAGGCCGGCGGTGACCACCACCTGCGGCACCGCCGCCGCGGCGGTGACAGCGGCCGCGGCGATCCGGCCGGTCCGCGACGGCGCACCGGCGACCCAGGCCAGCGCCAGCATCGCCGGCACGGCTGCCGCCAGGGCGGCGGCAGCGAGGGTGGCGGTGGCTGGCAGCCGCTGGCCGACCAGGTCGGCCACCGGCCGGTCGGACAGCAGCGACACACCGGCGTCGCCGCGCAGCAGGCGGCTGACCCAGTCCAGGTACCGCTGCCAGGCCGGGGCGTCCAGGCCGGTGCGGGTACGGAGTTCGGCCAGCTGCGCGGCGGTGGCCCGCCCGGCGGTGCGGGCGTCCGCGGCGTCGCCGGGCAGGGCCTCGGTGGCGGCGTACACCAGCACCGAGACCCCGACCAGCAGCAGCGGCGCCCGCACCAGCCGGAGCATCATGCTCCGATCCGAACCTGGTCGATGAACAGCCGGGCGAACCCTGGACCGGTGGGCAGGCCCTGCACACCCTTGCGGGTCAGGTCCAGGCCGTCGCCGGTGCCCCACACGACGTAGCCGCCCTCGTCGCGGACCTGCCGCTGCAGCTCGCCCAGGGCCCGGTTGCGGGCGGCCTCGTCGGGGTTGGCCAGGGCGGCGTTCAGGGCGGTGTCGAACGCCGGCCGCCTCCAGGCCGTCTCGTTGGTGGGGGAGGTGGACAGCAGCGCCACCCGGGCCACGTCGAAGAACGGGATGCCGCCGAAGTAGCCGGTGTAGAAGTCCTGCTTGGCCCACACCTTGGTGAAGTAGGTGTCCGGCGGGTTCAGCTTCACCCGCGCGGTGATACCGGCCTCGGCCAGTTGGCGGGCGAACAGGGTCGCGGCGGTGTCCATGCCCGGGTAGGAGGTGGTGGTGTGCAGCGTGACCGTCAGGCCGTTGCCGTAGCCGGCTTCGGCCAGCAGCCGCTTGGCCCGGGCGACGTCGCGCTGGCGTGGGGCCAGCCCGGTCGGGGCGGACGGGTCGACCGGGGCGAGCACGTCGTCGCCGACCTGCCCGTAGCCGAGGAACGCCGCCTGCACCAGCACCGGCCGGTCGGCGGCCAGCTTGACCGCCTCGCGTACCCGGGGGTCGGTGAAGGGCTTGCGGTCGGTGCGCATCACGAACGGGTACATGGTCACCGCCGGGCGGCGCACCAGCGTCAGGTCACCGCGACCTTCGGCCTGCTTCGCCGCCGTCGGGGCGATGCTGGCGGCCGCGTCGGCCTGCCCGGACAGCACGGCCTGCGCGCGGGCCTGCGGGTCGGCCACGACGCGAACCTCGACCCGACGCAGCGGCGGGGTCGGACCCCACCACCGGTCGTGGCGTTCCAGCACCGCGGTCTGCGCGTCGCTGCTGACCAGCCGGAACGGCCCGGAACCGGGCACGGGGGTGGTGAAGTCGTCGCTGCCCTCGGGCACCACGAACGTCACCGACTCCAGGGCGCGGGGTACGTCGGCGAACGGCTGCCGGCTGACGACCTCGACGGTGTGCTCGTCGACGACCTGCGAGGCGGCCAGGTCGAACGCGGCGAGCCGGCCGTAGTTCTCTGCGGCCTTGCGCTCGATGCGCCGCAGCGAGTACAGCACGTCCGCGGCGCGCACCGGCCGGCCGTCGCTGAACACCGCGCTGCGGCGCAGGGTGAACCGCCATCTGGTCAGGGTCGGGTCGGGCTGCCAGGACTCGGCCAGCCGCGGCTGGGTACGGCCGTCGGGTCCCTGGCCGGTCAGCACGTCGTAGGTCAGGGCGAAGCGCAGCGCGTCGGACTCGTTGGCCAGCCCGCCGTGCGGGTCGTTGCTGGCCGTTGCGGGCGAGCCGATCGACACGTAGCGCAGCGTGTCGCCGGAGCTGGTCGTGGCCGGCGCGGCGGTGCCGCCGCAGCCGGCCACGGTGGCCAGCAGCGCGAGGACGGTCAGGACGCCGGCACGCCGGCGCCGTAGGGGAGTTGCCATGATCACCTTCAAGATCGGATGTCGTTGTTCGTGGACAGGTGCGGGTGCAGCGCTTCGTTGATCGCGGCGGCGACGGCGGCGACCGCGGGCCGGCGCAGCACCGAGTAGTGGTGGGCGTCGACGCCGACGACGCGCAGCGGACCCGTCAGATGCCGGGCCCAGCCCAGGGCGGCTTCGCCGCGTGGGGTGTCGTCGACGCCCATGCCGATGCCGGAGTTGCGCGGCGCCGGCTGCTCCGCGCGTACCAGCAGGGTGGTGGTGTCGGCGGCGTCGAGCCGGGCCGGCTCGTGGGCGGCCAGAGCCCGCAGGTGGCGGTCGAGGACCGAAAGCCGGCCGCGGACCTGCTCGCCGCGGCCGAGCAGCCGGTGGGCACGCAGCCGCCGTTCGGCGTGGCCGTAGCGGTCGTCCTCGCTGGCGGCGACCAGCCGGTCCCGCAGGCCGGGCCGGGTGCTGTCCAGGTCGATGCCGAGGTAGGCCTCCAACGCGCCGAGGTGGCGGACGACCAGGTCGGCCTGCACCTGCGGCGGCGTGCCGGAAATCGGGCGGATGTAGGTCGGGTCGTTGGAATCCACCATGGCCAGCAGCGGCACCGGCGTGCCGTCGGCGTGGGCCTGGCGGGCCATCTCCTGGGCGACGCTGCCGCCCATCGACCAGCCGCCGATCAGGTACGGCCCGGCCGGCTGCACCCGCCGCACCACGGCCAGGTACAGCGCGGCGAGGTCGGCGATGGTGTCCGGTGCTGCCGCGCCGACCAGGGCCGGGTCGGTCAGCGCCACCACGTTCACCCGCTCGTCGAGCAGCCGGGCCAGCTCGGTGTAGCACAGGATGTCCCCGCCGGACGGGTGCATCAGGAACAGCGTGTGCGCGCCGGTGCCGGCGCGGATCGGCAGCGCGACGTCCGGAAGCTCGGCCGGTGCCGGCCGGTGCGTGACCGGTGCCGGGCGGCTGTGGGAGCCGGCGGCCGGCTGGTCGGTCCAGGCGTCGGCGGCGTCGGCCAGGCGGGCCAGCCGGGTGGTGTAGGCGTCGAACGCCGCCTGGACCTGACCGGGGTCGAGGACCGGTTCGAGGGCGTCCCACTGCAGCCACAGCTCGCCGCCCTGTTCGAGCACCTGATGGTCGAGCAGGGTCTGCGGGGTCTGGCTCACCCCGTACACCTGCCGGCCGGCCCACTGCAGGTCGTGGTCCTCGCCGATAATGTCGGCCACACCGAGGGCGCTGGTGAACACCACCGGCACCGACGCGAGCTGTCCTCCGG
Organism: Micromonospora sp. B11E3; assembly: GCF_039871625.1. Classification (NCBI taxonomy): domain Bacteria; kingdom Bacillati; phylum Actinomycetota; class Actinomycetes; order Micromonosporales; family Micromonosporaceae; genus Micromonospora; species Micromonospora sp. B11E3. Next base: position 80,385 of record NZ_JBDPMC010000020.1, read on the forward strand.
CGGCGGAGCGTTCGGCCAGGGCGTCCAGCGCGGAGAACTCGCGGTGGTCCAGGTCGGCGAACAGCCGCTGCTGCGCTGTGGCGGCCCGCTCGACGAACGGCGCCGGTGTCCGCCGGTCCACCTCGTGCACGATCAGGGAGGTGAAGTCACCGACGACCGCACCCGCGCCGGGCAGGTCGTCCGGCCGGTCGAACAGGGTGAGCATGAGGCTGAACCGGTCACTTTCGGACCACTCCTGCAGGGCATCGGCGTAGGCGGCCAGCAGCACCGCGTTCGGAGTGAGCCGGTGCCGCGCGGCGTGCCGTTGCAGCGCCCGCCACCGGGTCGGGGACAGCCGGGCGGTGCGGCGCACGAACCGGGCGGCGGTGTGCTCGGTTACCGGCAGGTCCGGCGCCGGCGGCAGGCCGGGCAGCCGCTCCCGCCAGTACGCCGCAGCCTTCGCCGCGGCCGGGCCGGCGCGGCGGGCCTCGAGCGCCGCCACGCAGGCGGCGGGGTGCACCACCGGTGCCGGCAGCGGCGCGTGCGGGTCGGTGTAGAAGGCGCGCAGCTCCCGGTCGATCAGCCACCAGCTCGACGCGTCGCAGATCAGCACGTCGACGCCGATGAACAGCCGGACCGCCCCGTCGGGCAGGCGGGCGGCCTGCACGGTGAACAGCGGCCACGTCTCCGGCGGGCCGGGTCGGGTGGAGATCCTCTCGCGCAGCGCGGCCAGCCGGCGTTGCCGGTGCTCATCGTCGGGGCCGGTCAGCTCGTGGACCCGGATGCGGTAGGCGGGCAGGTTGTCGAGGACCCGCATGCGGCCGTGGGCGGTGACGACGGCCCGCAGCATCGGGTGCCGGTCGATCACCTGCCGCCACGCCTGCTGGTAGCGGTCGAGGTCGAGGTTCGGGCAGTCGTACTCCAGGTAGAAGTGGCAGGGCCGGTCTCCCCACCGGTAGCCACCGGCGCGGCCGACCCAGTAGGCGTGCTGTACTCGCGTGAGCGGGAACGTGCCGTCCGCGTCGACGCCCGATGGACCAGCCGGCGACGGCAGCGCCACCGCCGCGGGTTCGGCTGCCGGGACGCCCGCGGCCGGGTTCAGCAGCGTGGCCAGGCCAGCGACGGTCGGGTGGTCGAGCAGGTCACGCAGGCGCAGGTCGACACCGAACCGGTCGCGCAGCTCGGCGAGCATCCGCGTCGCCAGCAGGGAGTGGCCGCCGAGGGCGAAGAAGTCGGCCGTCGGGCTGTCGACCGGGCTGCCCGTCAACCGCGCCCACACGTCGGCGACCGCGCGTTCGACCGCCGTCAGCGCAGATTCCGCCGACGCGACCGATGCGGCCGGCGCGGCCTGCGCTCCGGCCCGGGCCGCGTCGGCCATCGCCGTGACCAGGTCGCGGTGGGACACCGCCACCACCGGCGGCGCGGTGACCGCGCCGCGGAGCCGGTCGAGGGCGGCGAGGCCACCGGCGGCGTCCAGGGTGCTCGTCAGCGTGACGGCGGCGTCTTCGCCGTGGGCGCTGGTGCGCCAGCCGTCCCACGCCACGGCCAGCCACCGGGTCCGTCCGGTGGCGGCGGTGTGGGCGAACGCCTCCATGGCGGCGTTGGCCGCCGCGTACGGGCCGGTGCCGACGCCGCCGAGCATGGTGGCCGCCGAGGACATCAGCAGCACCAGACCGGGTCGACGCTCGTCCGGCAGCGCGGCGACGGCGTCGCGCAGGACACCTGCGCCGGTCAGCTTGGGCGCGAGATGCCAGCTGACGTCGGCGGGTGCGGTGTCGCGCAGCATCACCCACCGGTCGTCGCCGACTGCCGCGGCGGCGTGCACCAGCAGCGCGAGCGGTCCTCGGTCGGACAGCTCTGCGAGCAGGGCGACGGTGGCGGCAGCGTCGGTGACGTCGAGCCGCCGCACCGTGACGTCGGCGCCGCCGCCGCGCAGCGCGGTCAACACCCGGCCACGGTCGCTGTCCGGCGGCGGTTCGCCGTGCCGGGAGGTGAGCACCACGCGGTGGCCGGCGCCGGCGAGGTGACCGGCGACGGTCAGGCCGACCTCGCCGAGCCCGCCGACGATCACCGCTGTCCCTGCGGTGGCCTCGGAGTCCCCGGCTGCTGGGCGCCACGACACGACGCTGCGCCGCCAGCGTTGCTCGCCGCGGACAGCCACCTCCATGCCCGACCCGGTACCGTCGGCGAGATCCGCCACCTCGGCGACCACGTGGGGCGCGACCGTCCCGGCGCCGTCGTCGCCGCTGATGTCGATGGTGCGCCACCGCAGCCCGCGCCGCTCCTGGGCGATGACGCGGGGCAGCACGCGGGCCGCGGCACCGGCGGGATCCGGCCGTTCTGCCGGCAGGACCGCGACGGCGTTGCGGGTGACCTGGACGAGCAGCGGGACCGGGGCTGCGGCGAGCTGGCCGGCCAGCGTGGCGGCGCGGACCACCTCAGCCGCCACGGAACCGGTGCCGGCGCCCGCACCAGCAGCGGCGTCGGCGTCGGCGATGTCCTCGGCGACCGGCGCGTCGGGTAGGACGATCAGTCCGGCCCACGCCGGCTCGTCCCGGGCCGCGATGTCACTGCCGGCGTCGCAGGTGCGGGCCGCGCCACCGGCGGCGCGGACAGCGTCGACGACCGCCCGGGAGAGCCGCTGGTCGACGCCGGGCACGACGAGCCAGTTGCCGGGCAGCCGCGGCGCGGCTGGTGCCGGGGGCTGTTGGTGCCACACCGGCACGAGCAGTTGCTCGTCGGTGTCGGTCTGGCCGTCGCCGGTGATGCTGCTGGTGTCCGCCGGGTCCATCCACAGGCGCCGGCGTTGGAAGGCGTACCCGGGCGCGGTGACCTTGCGACGGCCCGGCAGGTGCAGGGCGGCGAGGTCGACCGGCGTGCCGTGGCACCACAGGCCGCCGACCGCCTCCCGCAGGGTGACCGCGTCGGCGCCCGGCTCGTCGGCCGGCAGCGTCGCGAGCGCCTCGCGCAGGGCGGCCAACCCGTGCCGTCGGGCGAGGGTCACCAGCGCGGCACCCGGCCCGGCCTGCACCAGCACGGCCGGTGCGTCTCCGACGGCGGCACGGAGCGCCTCGGAGAACCTGACCGGCCGGCGCAGCTGCCGCACCCAGTAGCCGGGGTCGGTCAGCTCGGCGTCGGCGAGGGCGCCGGTGACGGTCGACGCGTACTCGACGCGTGGCCGCCGCGGGCGGACCGTGTCGGCCGCCGCACGCAGCGCCGGCAGGGCCGGCTCGACCAGCCGGGAGTGCAGCCCGGCGGACACCCGCAGGCGGGTCACCGCGACACCGTCGGACTGCAGCGCCTCCTCCAGCGCCTGCAGCGGCGCTGCCGGGCCGGCAACGACGCACGCGTCCGGCGCGTTGACCACCGCCAGGTCGAGCGCCGGGTGCCCGGCGAGCAGCCCGGTCACCTCCCGGGCGGGCAGCCTCACCGCCAGCATCGCCCCGCCACCGGCGGACCGGGCGACGTGCGTGCACCGCACGGCGATCAGGCGGGCGGCCTCAGGCAGGCTCAACACCCCGGCGGCGACGGCGGCCGCGTACTCGCCGACGCTGTGGCCCAGCACCACATCCGGTCGGACACCCCAGCTGTCGAGCAGTCGGGCGGTGGCGACCGAGACGGCGAACAGCGCCGGCAACCCGAACGCGGCGTCGGCCAGTCGCGCCGGATCGGTGTCCGGGCGCAGCGCCGCGCGCACGTCGGCGCCGAGCTCGCCGGCGAGCAGGTCGGCGCACGTGTCGACGGCGGCGGCGAAGACGGGTTCCTGCTCGTAGAGCTGCCCACCCATGCCGGCGAACGCGCTGCCGGCGCCGGGGAAGGCGAACACCAGCCGGGGTGGCCGCGTCGCCGCGGCCACCGGCGCCGACATGCGCCGCCGTTGCCCGACATCCGCTACGCCGGCCACTCGATGCGGGCCGTGCGCGCGCCCCACCTGCAGCGTGTACGCGAGGTCGGCCAGCCGTTCGTCGGCCGGCACCGCGGCCAGCGCGGCCCCCGTGGCGGCGGCCGCCTGCGGGGTGTGGCCGGACGCGACGAGCAACTGCGGCCGCCCGTCCGGGGTCGACGCTGGTTGGTGCGGTGCGGGGCCGAGCACCACGTGGCAGTTGGTGCCGCCGATGCCGAACGAGCTGACCCCGGCGTACGGCGCGGCCGGCCACGGCCGGGTCTCGGTGACGACGTCGAACGGTGAGCCGTCCAGGCCGAGCAGGTCGTTGACCGGCTTGGCGTGCAGCGATTCCGGCACGATCCCGTGGCGGCGGGCCAGCACGGTCTTGATGAACGACGCGATGCCGGCGGCGGAGTTGGCGTGGCCGATGTTGCCCTTCACCGAGCCGAGCCCGCACCAGGCCGGCCCGTCGGCGCCGAAGACCCGCCGTAGCGCCGCCACCTCGACGGGGTCGCCGAGCCGGGTGGCGGTGCCGTGCGCCTCCACGTAACCGACCTGGCGTGGCTCGACACCGGCGACCGCGAGGGCCTCGGCCACGACGCGGGCCTGCCCGCGTATCGACGGGGCGGTGAATCCGGCCTTGTCCGCGCCGTCGTTGTTGACCGCGCTGCCGTGCAGCACCGCGAGCACCGGGTCGCCGTCGGCGAGGGCGTCGGCCAGCCGGCGCAGCACCACCACGCCGGCGCCCTGGCTGTAGACGATGCCGGTGCCGCGGGCGGAGAACGGGCGGACCCGCCCGTCGGCGGAGAAGATCCCGTCCGGGACGTGCCGGTAGCCGCGGCCCTGCGGCACGATCAGCGACACCCCGCCGGCCAGCGCGGTGTCGCACTCCTCGGCCAGCAGCGACTGCGCGGCCAGGTGCACCGCGACCAGGGAGGTGGAGCAGGTGGTGTTGACCGCGATCGCCGGCCCGGTCAGGTTGAGCCGGTACGCGACCTGCAGCGGCAGGTAGTCGGTGTGGGTGCTGATCGCGGTCTGCAGGCTGCCGCCCGGGTCGGCGCCGCCGCCCGTGGGGTCCCACCGGCCGGCGAGGTTACTGGTCAGGTACGCGCTGTGCGCCGCGCCGGCGAACACGGCGACCGCACCGGCGTCGCGGCCCCCGCCGTGCCCGGCCTGCTCCAGGGCCTGCCAGCAGCACTCCAGGAAAAGCCGCTGCTGCGGGTCGAGCAGCGCGGCCTCGGCGTCGGTGAGCCCGAACGGCACCGGGTCGAACAGCTCCTGCCCCTCGATCAGCCCACCGACCGGCACGTAGGCCGGGTCACGGCGCAGCCGCCGCGGCACACCGCGGTCGGCCAACTCCTCGTCGGTGAACCGGGTCAGCCCCTCGCGGCCGTCGACGAGCAGCCGCCAGAAGGCGTCGACGTCGGCCGCGCCGGGAAACCGGCAGGACGCGGCGGTGACCGCGATCGGCCCGCCGGTCATCGGGCGGCCTCCGCCGCGACGGCCCGAGCCTGCCGCCGGCCTGCCGGCCGCGGCGCCACGCCGGCGGGCGGCTGCGGCGGTTCTCCGGCAGGGGAGTGGGTGCCGGCATCGAGGGGACCGGGGGCGGCGACCAACGCGGGAAGGCCCTGATTTCCGGCGGCGGTGGGTGCGCGGCCGGACCGTCGGGCGGTGAGGTGGCGTGCCAGGTCGCGCACCGTGGGATGGGTGAACAGGTCGACCACCGCCAGGTCGCCGTCGACCTCGGCGGCCAGCCTCCGGTGGGCGCGAACGAGGGTCAGCGAGGTGGCCCCGAGCCGGAAGAACGGGGTGGTGACGTCGACCGGCGCGCCCAGCAGGTCGCCGAGAACGGCCGCGATGCCTCGCTCCAGCTCCGGGTCCGGCAGGTCGGCGATGTGTGGGGCGAGCGTGGGTTCGAGCGTGGTTGCCGTTTTGTCGACGGCCGGCGGCGCCGAGCGGGCGGTGACGGCGAGCTCCAGCAGCGCGTCGTCGGTCAGGCGGGGCGTCATCTCGTACCCGTCGGCGAGGGGCAGGGGGCCGCCGGCCGCCAGGGCGGCCGCCGCCGCCAGGGCCGCGGCGGGGTCCAGGCGCCCCGGGTGCACGGTGACGCGTAGCTGTAGACCCAGGCGCGCGGCGTCCTGCAGCAACGCCGGTAACCGGCCGGCGCCAGGCGGCGGCGCAAGCGGAGCTTCGCCGGTCCCGGTGTCGCCGGTTGCGACGGCGGCAGCCGGGACCGAGGCAGCCTCGTACGGGCTCGGCAGGGCGGCGTAGTCGACCTTGCCGTTCTCGGTCACCGGCAGCGCGGCCAGGCGGACGAACCGGCTCGGCACCAGGTAGTCCGGCAGGCTGGCCCGCAGCCGGGCGACCAGATCCTCGTCGCTCGGCGCGGCGTCCGGGTCGGCGGCCGCGACGTAGACGACCAGGCGGGGACGGCCATCCGGGCCCGGTACGGAGCGGGCCACGCACTGCCGCACGCCGGGCGCCCGGTCGAGCACGGATTCGATCTCGCCCAGCTCGATGCGGTGACCGCGGATCTTGACCTGCCGGTCGACCCGGCCGAGGAACTCGATGGTGCCGTCGGGCCGCCACCGACCGAGGTCACCGGTGCGGTAGACGCGGCGGCGCAGCACCGGGTGGGTGGAGAAGCGGTGTGCGGTCTGTTCCGGGTCGCCGATGTAGCCGCGGGCCACCCCGTCACCGCCGATGTACAGCTCCCCGGCCTGCCCGACGGGGCATGGCCGGCCGTGGTCGTCGAGGATGTGGAACGACTGGCCGCGCAGCGCGCGCCCGTACGGGATGCTCGGCCACGACGGGTCGACCGGGCCGACCAGGTAGCAGATCGACCAGATCGAGCCTTCGGTGGCGCCGCCGAGGCTGACCACCTGCGCCCCGGGAGCCAGGGCCCGCAGCCGGTCGGGCAGGGAGACCGGGATCCAGTCACCGGACAGCAGCACCAGCCGCAGCGCCGACAGCGCGGCCGTGGCCGCGTCCGGGTCGATCTCGGCGTACTCGACGAGCATCTCCAGCAGCGCCGGGGCGCTGTTCCACACGGTGACCCGGTGACGCTGCATCAGGTCCAGCCAGTGGCCCGGGTCGCGTTGCCGGGCCGGATCCGGCAACACCATCGCCGCGCCGGCGCCGAGGACGGCGAACACGTCGTACACCGACAGGTCGAAGCTCATCGCCGACAGCGCCAGGACCCGGTCGTCGGCGGTCAGCGGGAACCGGTCGGCCAGGTCGTCGAGGGTGGTGCGGGCCTGCCGGTGCTCCACCGCGACGCCCTTGGGCCGCCCGGTCGAGCCGGAGGTGAAGATGGTGTACGCCAGAGCGTCCGGTGCCGCCCGGCGATGGTCGTCGACCTGCGGCGCCGGCAGGGTGCCGTCCGGTTGCGGCTGGTGCACCCGCACCCCGTCGGGCCACGACGGTTGCGCCTCGCCGACCACGAGGGCGTGCCGGATGCCGGCCTGGCTACACACCGAGGCGATGCGGGGCACCGGCCAGGTCGGCTCCACGGGGACATAGCCGGCCCCGCTGGCCGTGACACCGAGGACGGCGGCGATCTGTGCGGCACCCTTGGGCGCCGCCACCGCCACCACTTCGCCGGGCCCGATACCCAGGCTGGTCAGTGCGGCGGCCGTGCGCCTGGCGCGCGCCGCGAGGTCGCCGTGCGTCACGGGGCCGCCTTCGCCGAGCAGCGCGACCGCGTCCGGCGCCAGCGCGGCGGCTGCCCGCAGCGGATCGTCGATCAGCGGCCCCGCATCGCCGAACGGTGCACAGTCCAGCGGCTCGTCCGGCAGGAACGACGGATCCCACCCCAGCGCCGGATCGGACCAGGCGGCCTCATCGTCGGCGAGACGCCTCAGGAGGCGCAGGTGCGCATCGCGCATCGCGGCGGCGAAGCCGTCAGGCAGGCAGCCGTCGACGGTGTCCCAGGCGATCCGCAGGCGGTCGGCCTCGTCCCACACGATGTGGTCGACAAGCACCTGCGGGGTCTGCGACACCCCGAACACCTCCCGCCCGAGCCAGGCGGTCGGTGCCGCGCCGTCGCCGCCCAGGCCCACACCGCTGGTGAACACCACCGGGTAGGCCGGGGTGAGGTCGCCGTCGCGGTGTTCGCGCAGCACCTCGACGGCGGAGACGGAGCGGTGGTCCAGGTCCGTCCAGAACCGGCGGTTCACCACGGCGGCGTACGAGCCGAACCCGTCCCACGCGGTGAGGTCGACGGCCGGGGACTCGCTCAGCACGGTGGTGGTGAAGTCGCCCACGACGCCATCGAGGCCGGCATCATCGGGCCGGTCGAACAGCGTGGTGTTCAGACAGAACGGCGCGGTGGCACCCCAGCGGTGCAGCACCAGCGCGCACGCGGCCAGCAGCACCGCCGTCGCGGACAGGCCACGGGCCGCGGCGCGGCGCCGCAGGCCTGCCCACTGCTGGTCGGTCAGCTCGGCGGCGTACCGGGTGAAACGCGGCACGCCGAGGTCGGCGGACGCCTTCGCCCATGGCAGGGCCGGACCGGGCGGCAGGGCCGGCACCCGCTGCGACCAGTGGTCGTGATCGGCGGCCCGCCGTGCCGCCTCAGCCGGATCGAGTTCGCGGCGGGCCAGCACCGCCGCGAACGTGGTGGGCACCTCCGCCAGGTCCGCGTCGGGGTCAGCGGTGAGCTGCCCCCACTCGCGCATCAGCCGCATCCAGCTCGCCATGTCCAGCGCGATGATGTCCATCCCCACGAACAGGCGAGTCCGCCCGTCCGGCAGCAGCGCCGCCCGCACATCGAACAGCGGCCACACCTCAACCGGCCGTAGCTGGTGGGACAACTGGTGCCGCAGCCGGCCAAGCTCACCGGCGACGTCCTCGTCGTCGCGGGCGCGCAGGTCGACCACCGCGATGCGGTAGGGCGGCGCCGCGGGCAGGATGTGCTGCCGCGCGTCGGCGTCGACCACCATCCGCAGCATGGGGTGACGGGCGACCAGCCGGTTCCAGCCCGCCTCCAGCCGCAGCACGTCCAGTTCCGGATCGCCCGCGGGCTGCCGGTCGTACTCGAAGTAGAAGAAGGTCGCCACGCCGCCCAACGGGAAGGACGGGTCTCGGCCCACCAGATAGGCGGCCTGGACCGCGGTGAGGGGGAACGCCTCGCGTCCGGATTCGGCGGAGACGGTTACCTGCTCCGGCACGCTTCGGATCGAGTCGGTGGCCTGCTGGCGTGCCGACTCCACTGCGGCCGCGACCGTGCGTGGTGTCGCCCCGTCCAGGAAGACGGTCAGCGGCAGGTCGGCGTCGAGATCCTCGCGCAGCCGGCGCCGCAGCCGCACGGCCGTGAACGACTCCAGGCCCAGCTCGGTGAGCAGCACATCGGGCTGCACCTGTAGCGGGTCGAGATCGAGCACCTCCGCCAGGCAGGCGCTTACGGCCTCCAGGCACTCGGCTGGCCGGTACGGCTGGGTCATACCTCTCCCTCTCAGGGCGGCGGCTTCGGGCTAGCATTAGAACACGAAAACGAAAACTGTTTCCAGTAGCGGCGTGGATGAGACCGCGAGGGGCGGCTGGAGTGCTGGTTCGCATGCCCGCGAGCAGGCCTGATGGCCTGGTGTCCCGACGGACCGCGCGCTGCCGGATGTTCGGTTAACCGCGCGACCGGGGCCTGGGCCGCCGTTCGTGGTGCCGGCGGGGTGGAAGGCCCAGGTGGCACAGCTCACCCCGTGCCCGTGTCCGCGCAAGGAGATGGTGGTACCGCACCGGGCCTGCACGCACTGCGGGCTCTACAAGGGACGTCAGGTGGTGGACCAGCCGTGACCGGGCGCCCTGCCGGTGACCGTGCTCTCCGGCTCGGGGTGCGTGCACCGCCCAGCTGGCGGAGGAGATCTGCACGTCGATGACGGGATAGGTGTTGCCGTCGGTCCACTCGATCGTCTGGTCGCTCGTGGCCGTGGAGCGGGTGAGGAAGGCGAAGTCGGCGGCGCGGTCGCGGTAGACGACGGGCTTGTAGCTGGGGTGGATGTCGGGCTTCATACCGGTTTTCCTTCGGTGTCGGTGTCGGTGTCGGTGTCGGTCGGGTCGAGGTCGGCGAGGGGGAAGCAGCCGGTGAACGGATCGTCGTAATCGCGCCAGGTGCCCTCGCCGTCGGCGAGTTCGGCGTCGGTGAGCAGGCAGCCGGCGAGGGTGCGGTGCAGGCCGCCGGGGTCGAGGTCGAGGCCGATGAAGACGAGGTGCTGGTGCCGGTCGCCGTAGTAGGGGTCCCAGTCGAGGGCGGCGGCGAGCCGGCGGTGGTCGGACGCCTCGTCCCAGTGCCGGTCGGGGAGGGCGGCCAGCCAGCGGCCGAGGGAGCCGAGGCTGAGGCCGCCGCCGGCGAAGTCCCAGGCGATGACGGTGTCCGGTTGGCTGGCCAGCCACAGGTGCCCCCGGGAGCGGATCACCTCGGCGTTGACCTCCTCGAGGACGTCGTGCAGCCGTCGTGGGTGGAAGGGGCGGCGGGCGCGGAAGACCACGGACACCACTCCGCAGTCGGGGTGTGGATCGTGCAGGCCGAGGCTGTAGCCCTCCAACCCGCGGGTCAGGACGCCAGGGGTCTCGGGGCGGTGCCGACTGGTGCCGCGCAGCTGGCGGGTCAGCGCGCTGGCGTCGATGACCTCACCGTCGATCCGCACCTGGGTCGCCCATGGCGCCATGCGCCCCAGCAGCACCGACAGCCGGCTGGTGTCGTACGCGCCCTCCCGCGACTGTCCCCACAGCACGAGGGTGTCGGCGTACTCGATCTGGCGGATGATGACGTCGGCGAGGCCGCGGTCGTCGTTGTCGGCGGCGTGGATGCCGAGGGCCTTGAGGTCGTCGGTGCTGGCCAGTCCGTCGAGCAGGTGCTCGGTGTCGACGACGGTGACGTACGAGTCGACGTGCAGCAGGTCGGTGATCGGCGCGCCGTCGACCAGGCAGTGCGCGCAGACCGCGGCGACGGCTTCCGGCTCGACCACCTCCGGCAGCATCAGCACCAGGTCCCGGCGTGGGTGGGCGCGTGCCAGCCGGGCAAGGGTCGGCAGTACGTCCTCGCGCAGGGTGCAGGAGACACAGCCGTGCGCGAGCGTGATGCGCTCGTCCTCGAGTATTCCCTCGCGGTCGCGCACGATGCGGTGGACGGTGCCGGCCCCTAGGCCGGCGAGGTCGTGGCGGATCAGCAGCAGCGACGGGTCTACCGCGAGCAGGCTGCGGGCCACGGCGTACGTGGCGGACGGCCAGAAGCCACTGAGCACGGTCAACGACGGTCGGGCGTCGGACGCCGGAACTCCGGCGTTGGCCGGTGCGAGCGGGGACGTCGACATCACGGTCCTCTCGACTTAGTTGAAAACGATTGTCATTATAGGCACGTGGTCGACGGCGGGCGGCAGGCAAGGTTCTCTAGCAGGAAAGTGCCGGGGTTCCGGTGACGTCGGTGGCTGTTGGTGATCTGCCCGTGGCGTCGGGAATGGCCTCGGCTCGCCGGCGTCGGCCGAGGTCGTTCGGGGCCCCGGGTGGAGGCTGCCGATCAGCCACGGTAAGAATGAAAACCGTTATCGTTAAGGCAAGCCTTGAGGAGTACTTGTGTCCCGTCGCTGTGATGTCACCGGCGCGAAGCCGAGCTTCGGCAACGCCGTGTCCCACTCCCACCGGCGCACCCGCCGCCGGTGGAGCCCCAACCTGCAGAACCACCGCTACTGGCTGCCCTCGGAGCGACGCTGGGTCCGCCTGACGCTGACCGCCAAGGCGCTGAAGACCGTGGACCGCAAGGGCGTCGAAAAGGTCGTCGCGGAGCTGCGCGCCCAGGGGGTGACGGTCTGATGGCCCGGCAGACCGACGTCCGCCCGATCGTCCGGCTGCGCAGCACCGCCGGCACCGGCTACACGTACGTCACCCGCAAGAACCGCCGCAACGACCCCGACCGGCTGGTGCTGCGCAAGTACGACCCGGTCGTCCGCCGGCACGTCGAGTTCCGGGAGGCGCGCTGACATGGCCCGCAGGAGCCTCGCCAACCGACAGGCCCGCCGCGCCGACCTGGTCACTCGCCACGCGCAGCGCCGCGCCGAGCTGAAGCGGACCATCGCCCACCCGGACACCGACCCGGCGGTGCGGGACGACGCCGTCCGCCAACTGGCGCGGCTGCCCCGCGACTCCAGCCCGGTGCGGCTACGCAACCGCGACGTCATCGACGGTCGACCGCGAGGTGTGCTGACCCGCTTCGGATTGTCGCGGGTGCGGTTCCGGGAGATGGCGCTGCGGGGCGAACTGCCGGGGATCCGCAAGGCCTCCTGGTGACAACGCCAACCACCGCGCTGAGCGCCCGCGCCGCTGTCGGCGCGGGCGCTCGTCCTTCCCGACAGCGGAGGCAACTGGAGCGGATGCGTCAGCAGGGGGACTGGTGAGTCCGGTTGAACAACCCGACGCGGCGTGGCTCCTCTCCGGGCCAGGCGAGGAGCCACGCCGCACCGACAGTTCGTCCGCGTCGGGCCCGTCGACGCCGGGCACGCTCACCTGCAGTGCTTGAGCACGTCCAGGACGAGAGAGACGGCGGGGACGCTGGTGAGCGCGTATTGCATCCGGCCCTGCTGGCGGTAGCGGCGTACGAGGCGGGCGTGGCGCAGGTGCCGAAGCTGGTGCGACACGTGCGGGGCGGGTAGCTGCAGTACGCCCGAAAGTTCGGTGACGCAGGCGTCGGCTCGCGTGAGCTGCAGCAGGATGCGGATGCGCGCCGGGTGGGCGATGGTGCGTAGCAGCTCGCTGATCTCCTCGATCGAGGCGGGTTCGGCGGTCACGTCGCGCTGAGGAAGATCGTGCGGAACCCGTCGCGCAGGCGGTGCGCCGCCAGCGACACGAGCAGGACGGCGGCGGCGGCCAGCGAGATGCTGCCACCGGCAGCAACATCCCACAGCCGGGAGAACCACAGTCCCGCGACCGCGCTGCCGGCACCGAGTGTGGCGGCGAGAGCGGTCATGGGGGCGAGACGGTCGGTCCAGGCGCGGGCGGCCGCGGCGGGGGCGACGATCAGCGCCAGGGCGAGGATGGTGCCGACGGCAGGCACGATCGCGACGACGACGAGGTCGACCAGCAGCAGGAGAGCGAGGTCGAGCAGCCGGACGCGGTACCCGGCGGCGCGGGCGCCGGCGGGATCAAAACCGACGTACAGCAGGTGCCGGCCGCCGACGGTGAGCGCGACCGCGGTGATGGCCAGCAGGGCGGCGGTCACGACCAGGTTTTCGGTGGTGACGGTGAGGATCGAGCCGACGAGGAACGCGGACAGGTCCCGGCTGAAACCGTTCTGGGTGGCGACCAGCGCGACGCCGAGCGCGAAGCCGGCGGAGAGGATGACCCCGGTCGCGGCGGTGGTCTCTTGGCCGCGGGTACGTGCCAGGGCGGCGACGGCGGCGGCGGTCAGCAGCCCGGCGACCACGCCGCCGAGGTAGATGTTGATGCCGAGGATGGAGGCGGCGACCACGCCGGGAAACGTGGCGTGGGCCATGGTCATGGTGAAGAACGACAGCCGGCGCAGCACGACGTGCACGCCGACCAGTCCGGTGAGCATCCCGACGGCGACGGCTTCGACCAGGGCGCGGCCGAAGGTGTCCTGAAGTAGCCAGCTCACCGGGTCACCGTCGCAGTGGGTGGGGTCGGCGGGCGGCGGAGGTGGCCGGCGAGCAGGGCGAGCAGGTAGCAGGCCACGAGGGTGAGCACCACCGCGGCGGCGGAGGTGAGTCGGACGCCGTATCGGACGGAGGCGGTCCAGCTGGCCAGCAGGCCCAGGTAGGCGGCAAGACCGGTGACGGCGGTGGCGATCACGGCCATGGCGGTGAGCCGGTCGGTCAGCAGGCGCGCGGTGGCGGCGGGCACGATGAGCAGGGCGATCACCAGGATGGTGCCGACGGCCTGCACGGCGGCGACGACGACCAGCGCGACGGCCGTGTTGAGCCCGAGATCCAGCAGGGTGAGGCGGTACCCGGCGGTGGCGGCGGCGATGGGGTCGAAGGCCCGCAGGACCAGCGGCCGGGCGGTGACGGCGAGGCCGGTGAGCACGATCGCGGCCAGCACGGCGGTCTGCGCGAGCTGGGCGGGGGTGACGGTGAGCAGCCGGCCGAACAGGAACGCGGTCAGGTCGCTGGTGTAGGAGTGTTGCCGGGATACGAGCACGACGCCGAGGGAGAACATGGCGGTCAGCAGCACGGCCACGGTGGTGTCGTCGCTGAGCCGACCCCAGCGGGTGAGCCCGGTGAGCGCGACCGCGGTCAGCAGGGCGGCGACGAGCGCGCCGCCGGCGATGCCGGTCCAGCCGGCGACGAGGAATCCGAGGACCACGCCGGGGAAGACGGTGTGGGTCAGCGCGTCGGCGACGAAGGCCAGCCGGCGCAGGAAGACCAGCACGCTGACCGGCCCGCACACCACGGCGAGCAGGAGCAGTTCGGCGAGGGCGCGGCCCATGAACGGCACGCTGAACGGCGCGACGAGACCACTCATGCCGTCACCGTCCGGGCCGCGCGGCGTGCAGGTCGGCGGCCTGGCTGCCGTAGCCGTAGGCGCCGGGAAGCTCCGCGAGGACCTGTTCGGTGGGGCCGGTGACGGCGCGGCCGCCGCGGATGAGGCAGGCGGTGTCGGCGAGGTCGCGGGCCAGGCGCAGGTCGTGGGTGCTGAGCAGAACGGCGGTGCCGCCGGCGGCGAGGTCCCGCAGTTGCGTCACGATGACGTCCTGGCTGGTGACGTCGAGACCGTTGAAGGGTTCGTCCATCAGCATCAGCCGGGCCTGGGCGGCGATGGCGCGGGCGAGCAGGACCCGTTGGCGTTGGCCTCCGGACAGCAGCCCGAAGCGGGTCCGCGCGCGGTCGGCCAGCCCGACCCGCTCCAGCGCGTCTGCGGCGATGGCACGGTCGGTCGCGCGGATCTGCCGTAGCCAGCGGGCGGGCCGGTAGCGGCCCATGAGCACGACGTCGGCGGCGGTGACGGGGAAGTCCGCGTCGAGGGTGTCGACCTGCGGCACGTAGGCGGCCGCGCCGCGGGCCTGCCGCGCTGGTCGTCCGGCGACGGTGATCGTGCCGGCGAGGATGTCGGCGAGGCCGACGACGGCCTTGATGAGGGTGGACTTGCCGGCGCCGTTGGCACCGACGAGGGCGACGATCTGGCCGGGCGCCACCGTGAGATTCACGTCGGTGAGGACGGCGTGGCGCCGGTAGCCGACGTCGGCCTGCGCGAGGTGCAGGGCCGAATCGGCTACCGGCGCGGCGGTGGGATCAGCCACCGAGGGCTGCCACGATGGTGTCGGTGTTGTGTTCCTCGGCACCGAGGTAGGTGCCCTGGGGGGTGCCTTCGGGGCCGAGGCTGTCGCCGTAGAGGGCGTCCTCCCCGCCGACCACCTTCACGCCTGCCTGGCGGGCGATCGCCTCGGCGGCCTTGGGCGGTAGGGAACTCTCGCTGAAGATCGCCTTGGTGCCGGTGGCCTTGATCTTCGCCACCAGGTCGTTGATCTGGGTGGCGGACAGTTCGGCGCTGGTGTCCAGGCTGGGGATCACCGCGCCGATGAATTGCAGCTGGTAGCGGTCGATGTAGTAGCCGAACGCGTCGTGGTTGGTGACCAGCTTGCGGTTGTCCGCTGGCAGGGCGGCGAATTTGCGCTCGTTGTCGGCGTCGAGCTTGTCGAGCTTCGCCGCGTACGCCTGGAAGTTCGCGCGGTAGACGTCGGCGTGGCCGGGGTCGGCGGTGACGAGGGCCTTCGTGATGTTCTCCGCCATGATTTTGGCGTGGCGGGGGTTGTGCCAGATGTGCGGGTCGCCGTCCTTCGTCTCTTCGTCGCCGGGGTCGCCCCTGCGCAGGGCCACTCCCTGTGAGGTGTCGACGACAGCGCCCTTGAAGCCGGCCGAGGAGATGGTGGCGTCGAGCCATTCCTCGAGTCCGACGCCGTTCTTGATGACGAGTTTGGCGGCCCCGATCGCCTGGATGTCGGCGGGGGTGGGCTCGTAGTCGTGGGGGTCGACGTTCGGCTTGATGATCTGGGTGACGCTGACGGCGCTTCCGCCGACGTTGCGCGTGAAGTCGGCGACCTCAGGCGTCGTGGCGACCACCGCGATAGTGCCGTTCTTCGCCGCGGTCGCGGTGCCAGTGTCAGCACCGCAGCCGGCGGCGGCGCCGATCGCCGCGATCGCCAGGACTGCGCCGAGCATACGAATGGATAGGGTCACAACCGCTCCTTGCTCATTGGTTTAGCGGAACGGTAGTCATTTGCAATAACCGCGTCTAGCTGTCAGGTGTTCATATCAACACCCGTGCAACGATCGTCGGCCCACCCTCGTATACGGGCCCAGAACGAGCACCTCACGGAGTGTTCGAAGCGGGGCGATGCCCGTCCCCGTGGGGGGCCGGGGACGGGCATCGACCTCGCGCGGTCAGTTCACGGAGCCGATGGACACCGCCCCGCGGCCCACGACCGCGCCTTCGTCGGTGACCAGGTTCAGCTCACCGAACAGCTGCCGACCGGCGGCCGGTGCGGCGTTGACCGTGACGGTGCCGGTGACGGTGGCGCTGGCGCCGTTGGCCAGGGAGACGACCGTGCCCGGGGCGGCGACCTCACCGAGGGCGGGGGAGTAGAACACGTCCCGGTAGTCAAACTCGGTGGTGCCCGCCGGCACGGCGTACCCGTCGACCTGCACCGTGTAGGTGCCGGGCTCCGGGTTCGGTATGGACACCGCCTCCTCGGAGTCGCCGTCGGCGGACTGGCCGACCTGGACCCCGTCACGCAGCACGGTCAGGTCCAGGTCCGCGCCGAGGTCGCTGGTGTTGCCGATGGCCACATCCAGCCGGGTCGCACCAGCTGGCACCTCGACGGTGTAGGTCTTGCGCTGACCGTTGCCGATGGTCTCCCGGGAGGATGCGGAGCTGCCCAGCGGCCCGCCCTGGCCGGTGATCGCCACCGGGCCGAAGGTGTTGGTGACCGTCCAGGTGACCGGGGTGGACTCGCCGGCGATCACGCTCGGCAGGGTCACGACCGCCGGTTCCACGGTCACCCCCTGTACCCGGGTGGTGAGCTGGAACGGGTTGTTCAGCGCCGGGGAGGTGCGCCGGGCTTCCACCCTTGTAGGGGCGCATCACCGGGTTGTCGGTGAAGTCACCGTCCTGGTCGGAGTCCACGCGGATGTCGTGGCTGGCCGGGTCGTAGAGGATGCCGAAACTGTCGCTCGTGTCGCCGTCGCGGTTGACATCGCCGCCGGGCTCGCTGCCTGCCGTGATGCTCTCGTTGAAGACGTTGAAGCGCCACGTGCCGGCCGGGACGGCCCACTGCCGGCCGGCGGCGGTGAAGGTGGGTCCGTTCACCTGCGTGCGCATGGCCCGCCAGGTCAGGTCACCTTCCAGCAGCGGGTCGGTGGCGGTGACCCAGTCGACGATCTTTCGCTCGCCGGTGGTGGTGGTCTGCAACGCGGGGTTGTCCAGGTCGACGCCGGAGTCCATGATGCCGATCGTCACGCCCCGGCCGTCCCAGGTGGGGTGGGCCTCTCTGAACGCCACCGCCCCGGTCTCCCCGGTCGGCATGTACGGGTTGTCCGCCGGGGTCGACCCGCCGGGGCCGGGCGGCGCGGCCTGCGCGGCGACCCGCGCGCCGGGCAGTGACTCCGGGCGCGGGTCGGGCAGCTTGATCGACTCGTTGAGGTCGATCGCGGCGATACCTGGCAGCTTGGCGGTCTTGACCACCTTGTCGGTCGGGACCTGCGCCAGCACGTAGCCGACCTGGTCGACCCGGTGGGTGACCGTGCCGCCGAGCTTGCGGATCTCGGCGGTGACCTCGTCGGCCTTGCCCTTGTCGGTGGCGATGATGACCGTGACCGCCGGCTTGTGCTGCGCCCGCGCGTCGGCGAGCAGTTCGGCGTCCTGGTTGCCGAGGGTGTCGGCAGGCGACTCCTTGGGCGCCTCGGGCGCTGGGGCCGGCGTGGCCGCTGGTTCCGCGGTCGCCGCGCTCGCGCCGGTCAGTGCGACGGCGCCGGCCGCGACTGTGGACGCGAGCAGGGCGGCGAAACTCCGCCTGCCCCACGGGGGTGACAACTGTTGGCGTGTCGATGATCGTTAGCAACAGATAGCGATGTATGGTTTCGTCGTGAACGTGAAGGAATGGGCGGCGGCGACCGGCGTCTCATACGTGACCGCGCGGCGGCGGTACGCGGCCGGCGCGCTGCCCGTTCCCACGTGCCGGCTCGGTCGTCTCATCATGGTCGGTGAACCGCTGACCGGCGCGGCATCCGACGCCGGGAAGACCGTGGTGTATGCCCGCGTCTCGTCAGCCGGCCAGAAGTCGGACCTGGACCGGCAGGTCGCCCGGGTTGCGGTCTGGGCCACTGGCCGGCGCCTGGCCGTGGATCAGGTCGTGACTGAGGTTGGGTCAGCGCTGAACGGGCAGCGGAAGGAGTTCCTCGCGCTGCTGCGTGACCCTGCCGTGACGACGATCGTGGTCGAGCATCGAGACCGGTGTGCCCGCTTCGGCGCCGAGTACGTCGAAGCCGCGCTGGCTGCGCAGGGCCGCCGACTGCTGGTTGCCGATCCGGCTGAGGTCGACGACGATCTCGTGCGCGATGTGACCGAGATCGTGACCTCGTTGTGCGCGCGCCTGTACGGACGGGGTGCCGCTGCCAGCCGTGCGCGCCGCGCCGTTGAAGCCGTCACCGGGGACGACCCGACGTGAAGACGATCCAGGCGTACCGGTTCGCCCT